>JBDSLN010000402.1:0-20119 GCA_039916365.1 Vicinamibacteria bacterium | reverse complement strand
AGAAGGACGCCTGGCCCGCAAAGAAGATGAGTCGTCTGGGCCGTTGCTTGGGTTAGGAATCAATAGTCTAGCGCGGAGCGAAGCAACGGACTTTTGACTCAATACTCCGTGACCGCTCGGATCGCCTCAGCGATCTTCGCGGCATTAGGCAGGAAAAACTCTTCCAGAGGCGGCGAATAAGGAACCGGAGTGTCGGGGGGCGCCACACGCACGACTGGCGCGTCCAGATGAAGAAATGCGTGCTCGGCGATCAGCGCTGCGATTTCGCCGCCCGGCCCGCCGGTTTTGGTCGCTTCGTGGACGATCAGGACGCGCCCGGTTTTCTTGACCGTCTCCAGAATGCGCGGCCGATCCATGGGCAGCAGGGTCCGAAGGTCCAGGATCTCGACGCTCAAGCCTTCCTGCGCCACGATCTCCGCAGCCTCCATAGAGGAATGAACCATCGCGCCATAAGTGATGATGGAAACGTCTTCGCCCTCGCGAGCGATGCGCGCCTCTCCTATGGGCGTGATGTAGTCGCCCTCGGGGACCTCTTCTTTGAGGCGGCGATAGAGGTATTTGTGTTCAAGGAAAAGCACGGGATCTGGATCACGGATCGCCGCGAGCATCAGGCCCTTGGCGTCGGTGGGGGTGGCGGGGACGACGATTTTCAGGCCGGGCACGTTCATGAAATAGGACTCGGGACTCTGCGAATGGAAAGGCCCACCGTGAACGCCAGCACCTGAGGGGCCGCGGATCACGATCGGGACCCCACCGCCCCAGCGGAACCGACTCTTCGCCGCGTAGTTCACGATCTGGTTAAAGCCGCAGGCGATGAAGTCGATGAACTGAAGCTCGGCGATCGGACGCATGCCAAAGAGCGACGCTCCGATGGCGGCGCCGATCAAACCCGTTTCGGAGATCGGAGTGTCGATGACGCGTTCCGGACCGAATTTTTCAAGAAAGCCGGCGGTGACCCGGAAGGCTCCACCGTAGGCACCGACGTCCTCGCCCAGGATGAAAACGCGACGGTCTCGCGACATCTCCTGGTCCATCGCCTCGCGGATGGCCTCGAGATAGGTGAGCGTGGCCACCGGCTACCTCCGCCCGCCGTTGCGAAAGTTGCGGACGATCTCGGGAGTTGCGTCTTCAGCCGTGGAACCCAAGTAGATGTCGGTCATCGCGCTGTTGGCCTCGGGCATGGGAGACGCCTCGGCGCTTGCGAGTTCGCTCACCAGTTCCTCGTCCACTCGCGTGGCGATCGCCTGAAGGTTTTCGGGGGCCACGCCGTTACTCAACAGGAACTTCTCGAAGAGCGCAATCGGGTCGCGACGCGCCCACTGGTCGATCTGCTCCTGCGGCACGTACTTCATGTCGTCGTGCTCGGCGTGACCCTTCATGCGCATGGTCATCGCTTCGATCAGGGTCGGACCCTGTCCCTGGCGCGCGCGCTGAACCGCTGCGCGGGTTGCGTCATAGACCGCGAGGACATCGTTGCCGTCCACTTGCTCGCCGAAGCAGCCATACGCCTTCGCGCGATCGACAAAGCGCGGGTTGGCGGTCTGCTTGGAAGTTGGTGTCGAGTAAGCCCAGCCGTTGTTCTCCACGATGAGCACAAGCGGAGCCTTCTGCACGCAGGCGAGATTCAAACCTTCATGAAAGGCGCCGGTGGAGGTGCCGCCGTCGCCGATCCAGGTGAGCGCCACGGTCCGTCGGCCGTTCATGCGCTCCGCCATCACCGCGCCGGTGAGAATGGGAATCATGTCGCCGAGCATCGAGATGACCGATGGCATCGAGCCTTCGGGCGATAGCCAGCCGAAGTGGACGTTCAAATCGCGGCCGCGCGAGGGAGAGTCGGCCTTTGCCATGTACTGGCAGAAGATGTCGTGGGGCGAACCGCCGCGGACCAGGATCGCGCCGAGGTTGCGGATCAGTGGGGTGAAGATGTCGCCACGTTCGAGCGCGTACGAGCTGCCGATAGAGCAAGCTTCCTGCCCGAGGCTTCGATAAAGGCCGCCCACGACCTTGCCCTGACGGTACAGATTCGAGAGCTTCTCTTCCAGACCGCGATTGAGCTTGAGAAAATAGAACAGCTCAAACAGCTGATCTCGGCTGAGGCGGTCGGCTGCGGGTTTGTCCGAGGTCACGGGCTGGTGATTCTATCCGGCTGGCCGAATCGAGTTCTGGCGCTCCGCGTTCCCTCAGATGTCCTGTTGCGGGCCTTCCAGCACTTCGACCGATACCGCGGCCTTCTCGAGATTCTCTAGAACCTTGTCTTTCCAGACTTCACCCAGAACCGGCGCGCCGGTTTGAGGTGAAACGCCGACGGCGCGGTTTCGGCCCGTTTGCTTTGCTCGATAAAGCGAAAGGTCGGCCAACTCGATGACGGCATCAAGCGGCACGGCGGTCGGATCCTTGCCGTAGAAGGGGAAGGTCGAGAAGCCGACTGAGCAGGTTTTGGTGATGCTCATGCCGGAGTTGAGGACATACGGATCCTTGCCAAGCATGCGGACGATCCGGTTGGCGATCTCGTTGCGCGGCAAATCGGGTGCGCCGCGCGCCACGATCAGGAACTCTTCTCCGCCCCACCTGAAGACGATGTCGGAGGTGCGCATCGCGACCTTGAGCCGCCCGGCGACCTGTTTCAGGATCTCGTCGCCGACACCGTGGCCGTAGACGTCATTGACCTGCTTGAAATGATCCAGATCGATCAGGAACATGTGGAGCGCAGATGAACCGGGCCGGCAGGCAAGCGACACTTCACCGTCGATCACTTCGGTGAAGTAGCGGCGGTTACGCAGGCCGGTCAAAGGATCGGTGAACGAGGCCTCGCGAAGTTGGCTGGTCTTCACCTCCACGATCTCTTCCAGCTCCCGCTGTCGTCCCTCAAGCGACCGCGTTCGCAGACGCAGCGCCGCATGAAACAGGGCGCCCAGAAAGAACAGGCCCAAGACCATGGCCCAAGGCTTGCGATACCAGGGGGCCAGCACCAGGAACGAGACCGCGCCCTCCTTGCCCACCCGGCCATAAACGTCCCGCGTCTCGACACGGAAACGGTAGGAACCGGGGCCAAGGTTCGTGTAGTCCTTCCGGGTTTCGGCACTCCACGGAGACCAATCCGCATCCTGTCCGTCAAGGCGAACGCGGAAACGATTTCGCGAGGGATCGTCGAGGCTGGAAGACGCTACTTCAAACCGCAGAGGTGCGAGGTAGGGAAGGGGCATGTCGATGGACGGGCTCGATCCGCCCGAAAAAACGTCGGTCTGATTCGAACGCCCGCGGCGGACGCTGGCTGCCACCGTGCGCGCATCCAGCGCGTCCAGGGAAGGGTTGTATCGGAACGCGCCGTCATCGGTGCCGATCCAGACTTCGCTCGCGGAGACCTCCAGGAAGTCCAGGATGCGACTGCCCGCGGGAACGCGGAGAAGAGCCGTGTTCTGCACGGTCAAATCATTGCCCTCCTTGATAAGGCGCAGAGGTCGTTTCGAGGACGCGATCCAGTAGCCGCCATTTCTCGAATCGGCGATGCGGAAGGCGCCCTGGCCAGTCCCCAGGGCCTGTGTGATCAATGGATCGGGAACGAGACTGCCGAGGGTCGGCCGGAGGACGGCCTTCGGGGTTCCGATTAGCAGACCGTCGCGCAGCGAGACAACCTCCGCAAACCCCGAGAGCCCATCGGCCTCGTCGAACATTTTCGGGGCGGTGAGTTGGATGCCCGGATTCCGCCGGATCGGCAGGCCAGAAATAACCTCGCCTGTCACCAGGCCGATCCAGAGACGGACATCGCGGTCCTCGCCGATGCTGATGGCTTCGACATCGGTCGGCCCCGTTGGCGTGGTCGCGGAGGAGCTTGGCTCTGTGCGCGCGCGGGCACCGATCATCACGGGAAGAGCGTTGCCCCAGCCCGAGCCATTCCATTCGAGTCCCACCGCACCGGACTGCGTCGCCGCCCACACCATGCCCTCGTCCTTCGACTTGGAGAGCGCGCGGGCGAGGCCGGGTCGCACCAGTCGCACATCATTGCCTTTGATCTCGTAGATCCCGTCCGCGGTGGCGGCCAGCAACGTTTTCGTCGAGAGGAGGGAGAAGGACTGCTTCCGAAGAGACGGAACCGGTTCGAACGCCTGGCCGCGACAAGTCAGACGAAATACTCCTTGTGAGGTGGCCGCGTAGATCGTGCCTTGATGCTGGACGATTGACTCCACGAGGCCCGGCAGGCCTTCGCGCGGGCCGAAATTTTCCACGGAAGTCGGAATGAGGAGCTGCGCTATCCCTCCGCTCGTTCCCGCCCAAAGCGAACCGTTGGCCGCCTCGAGCGAGAGCACCGCGTTGTCGGGAAGTCCGCTGTCCCGATCTATGCGGAGACGGAGTGATCCGTCGCTTGCAAGGATGAACAAACCTCCGTGAAGCGTGCCGATTGCGATTTCGCGATCGCCCAGGGTTCGCACGCTGAGGATCTCCGATTCGGTCAGAGCCGGAACCGAAGCGCCCAGCCGGTCGATCTGACTTCGTTCCACATCAACCTGAAACAGGCCCTGATCCTGGGTGCCTACCAACACCTTGAGGTCGGGGCCCGCGGCGATTGCGGTCACTCGTGCGTTACGGAAAATCTCGCCGCCTGGGACCGAGGTTGGGCCGCCCGGACCAAAGGCAACCAGGCCGACCGAGGAGTCGAGCGCGTAGAGCACGTCGTTGACTAACCCCGCGGCGACGAACCGTCCCGACGGCGAGAACGCCTTGACCTCCTGGCCGTTGACCACCATGAGCCGCTCCAGCGAGCGGAAATAGGTAATGCCCTTGGAAGACACCAGGGTCTGCCAGACATCGGAGAACGCACGATCGGCCGTTGGGAGTTTGGACTCGAGGGGGCGATACAGGAGTTCGCCCGTGGGGTCCTCAACGACCTCGCCGAACGTGCGTGAACCGCCGGCGAACATCCGTCCGTCCGGACCGACGGCCACCGACAACGCGACAGAAGAACGTCCGATTCCGAGCAGACGCCAGCCGACCCCATCGTAGGTCAGGACGCCATTGTTGTTCGCCATCAGCATGAAGCCGCGCGGATGAGTCGCGATACCGAAGATCTGCGGACCGACGGTGGCGTTTGCCGAGTCTTCCATGGCGCGTGGCCGGATGACGTTGACGAATGGCGCGCCGCCGCAGGTCTCTTCAGCTTGAAGAGCGGCCGGTGGAGTCAGGGAGGTGAGGGCGCCGGCCCAGAGAAGGGTGGAAAAGAAATGAAGGCGCATGAAAAATCTGAAACAACGACTCAGTTATCGAAGAGTCTAGCGGCACACGATGGAACCGCTTGGCTTCAACCTTGCGAGAATGGAGCGCGATCGAAACCGTGTTCCTCGATGCGGGCGGCGGGCTCGTCCATCCAAGCCCTGGAACGGAGCGGCTCTGAGAAGGCAACTACGATGCCGAAAGATCTGCACGCGGATCGCGATTGCGTCCGCGTTCGGTCGCTGACCGCGCTTGCGACTTTCTTCTAGGCTGACTTTGATCGAGCGCCTGCGCGGGCCACGCCGAAACTCAGCCCGAGCAGGATCATCGACACTGCGGCGCTGATGTAGCCCATCATCGAATATCCGAGGCGCGAGAACACTACGCCGGAGAGGGCGCTCCCCATCCCAGCCAGACTGGTGAGAACGAAATCGTTGATGCTCTGGATTCGCGCCCGTTCTGCATGAGACAGGCAGTCCGACAGCAGCGTCGAACCGCCGACGTAGCAAAAATTCCAGCCGAGGCCGAGCAGGAAGAGGGCGAACGCCAGGGGGCCGACCTCCGTTGAGAGAGTGGCCGTGACACTCGCGGTCGTGAGAACGACCGCACCCAATCCGATGAGAGGTCCGCGCCCCCAGTGATCGGCCAGCCGGCCCGACACGATGGAGAACGCGTACATGCCGAAGACGTGGGAGGACATGACGGCCGCGATGCTCGACAGGGCGTGATGGTTGTGCGCCATGTGCAGCGACGTGATCACCATAAGCATCACCATCACCACCTGCGCGATCGCCATGGTCAGGCCGGCGATCTGTACGGTCCGATCGCTCAGGATCGCGCGGACGGATCGCGCGGAGAGATCGGGCAAGGCACTCGCCGTGTGGATTTCGCGGGCGAGGTCGCGCGGATCCGGATGGAGCAACGCGGCCGTGATCAGAGCGCCCACTCCGAAGAATCCGGCACTGGCCCCATAAGGACCGGCAAGAGGCGGCCCGCCGAGCCCGACCGCGACCCGCGACATGGGTGCTACCAGAGCGGGTCCCAGGATGGCGCCGAAGGTTCCGCCGAGCACGACGGTCGAAATCGCGCGCCCGCGTTCGCGAACGGGATGGACTTCACCGGCCATGAAACGCGCCAACTGAAGCGCGGAGTTGGCTGCACCCATGAGAATGAGGCCCGCGACAAAGCCGGCAAATGAGTGCTGAACCACGAAGAACGACGCGGTCGAAGCACCAATGACTCCCACCGCCAGACCCAGCGTCAACGTCACGCGCCGGCCGAGCGGATCCATCAGCCGGCCCCAAAGCAACGTCGCGAGGGCTCCGCCCATCCAGTAGAAGGCGGTCGGGACGCCAGCGAAAGAGGCACGGCCGGAAAGCGCGTCTCCCACGATGGGCGTCACCGTCGAGGCCACGATGAAGCCCGCCGACCCCATCGCCTGCGCTCCGAAGAGCGTCCATTTGATTCTGCGCGCGGCCTGAGCAGTTGACACTTAGGCCTTGAACGGCAGAGCCACGACGTCCGCGTCCGCTCCTGCCACCGACACTCTGGTTCCAGGTTCGCTGTGGGAGCGATGGACGTAGCCGAGCGCGATCGAGCCGAACTCGGGAGAGTGTCCCGCGGTGGTCACGCGTCCGATCACTTTACCGTCCGCCGCGATTTCGCTGCCTGCCGTCATCACTTGATCGCTTTTTAGTCCGCGGAAGCGCTTGTTGACGTTGCCCCCACGGCCTTCCAGCCGCGCCACGACCTCCTGCCCCAGGTAGCAACCCTTTGACGACGAGTGATACATCTGCAGCTGACCTGTTTCATGAAGAAGGTTCTCTTCGACCACATCTATGCCGTGCCACGGGATGCCGTCTTCAACGCGGAGCGTATCCACGATGCCTTCCGCAAGGGGCTCGCCGCAGGAAGCGCGCAGTCTCTCCTCCAGAATCGCCGCGGAGGTCACATCCGCGTGGACGGTGTAACCACCGGCCGGGATGTCGCTGCCGCGGCTGACTCTCAACGTTCCGCCGCAGGCAGCGACCGTGACGAAAGAATTGAGCTCCGTCGGCGCGGGTTCGCCTCCGATGTCTCGAAGCGCTTCGTTTGCCTTCTGCCCAAGGACGGCAAAGATCCGTCCTTCGGGCTTATCGAAACGGACGGGCGCACCGACCTTGTAGTGAATAAAGGTATCGAGCACGGTCTGACGGATCGCCTCGGGCAATTCACAGATCAGCGCGTCGGGTTCCGCCAGCACGCGCATCCAGGCCACCTGCTGGCCCTTCAGATTCATGAGGGCGGCCAGCCGGCTGTGTCCGTTCGCAAGTCCCGTGATGTCGTTCGACAACAGGTTATGAAGGAACTTCACCCGCTGCGGCCCGCCGACGCGGAGGAGTGCCAAGCGATCAAGGGGGGTCCAGCCGACTTCGCGGCGGGCGCAGGTGACAGGGTCTTTGGCTGGCAAGTCGCGGAGTTTAAGGTCGCACCTCCGATATCATCGACCTCTTCCCCGATCATCTAGCAAGGACACGCCATGGCCAACACCAGAATCATCGTCAAAAACAACGGATCGATACGCGTGGAAGGCGACTTCGAAATTGTCGATGAAACGGGCAACGTCTTTGATCTCGCCGGGCGCACTGCGATTGGCCTTTGCCGTTGCGGCCAGTCCGCGAATAAGCCGTTCTGCGATGGCTCCCACGCCAAGTGCGGCTTCCTGTCCCAGATCGAAGCGCGCGCCCTGCCTCCGATGGCGGTCAAGCCAAAGGCGTAGTCCGCCGTTGGAGGTGCCTGTGCGAATGAAAACCTTGTCTCTGCTTGTCGTCGTCGCTCTTGCGATCCCCGTTGCAGCCTCCCCGAAAGCGACCGACACGACGCTCACTACCACCCAGCTGCCGCGCAACGTCCGTCCTTCACACTACGACGTGTCGATCGTGCCCGACGCCGCGTCCCTCACTTTCAAGGGAAACGTCGAGATCACGATCGACGTGCTTCAACCGTCGACCAGCATCGCTCTCCAATCCGCCGATCTGACCTACGTCTGGGCCAAGCTCTTAAGCGCCGATGGACGCACGCCGTTTGGCGCACCCAAGATCGTGGTGAACGAGGGGACCCAGACGACGACGTTCACGTTCGCGTCGCGCATTCCGGTCGGCCAGTACAAGTTCGCGATCGAGTACGCGGGCAAGATAAGCACACAGGCCGTCGGCCTGTTCGCGCTCGACTACGACACGGACGGCGGGCCCAAGCGTGCGTTGTATTCGCAGTTCGAGAATTCCGATGCCCGCCGGATGATTCCCTCGTGGGATGAGCCCGTCTACAAGGCGACCTTCGCGCTCCACGCCACGATTCCCAGGGGCCAGATGGCGGTGAGCAACCTGCCGATCGCGGCGACGACGGACGCGGCAGGGGGCAAGGTGAAGGTTGACTTCAAGCCCTCGCCCAAGATGTCCACTTACCTTCTGTTCTTTTCCGTCGGCGAGTTCGACCGCATCACGACGATGGCGGAAGGTGTCGAAGTTGGCGTGGTCACTCGTAAAGGCGTGAGCGACCAAGGTGCGTTCGCCCTCCAATCTTCAAAGGACGTACTTCGCGAATACAACACTTACTTCGGCGTGCCGTATCCCCTTCCCAAGCTCGACAACGTGGCGGCGCCCGGCCGCAGCCAGTTTTTCGGGGCGATGGAAAACTGGGGCGCCATCTTCACCTTCGAGTACGACATCCTCCTCGACCCCTCGATCTCTACGGTTTCAGACAAGCAGGAGGCCTTCAAGGTCGCAGCGCACGAGATCTCTCATCAATGGTTCGGTGACCTCGTCACCATGAGCTGGTGGGACGATCTGTGGCTCAACGAAGGCTTTGCTTCGTGGATGGAAAGCCGGACCACGGAGCGTCTGCACCCGGAGTGGAACACGGCCATCGAAGCGGTGAACGGACGCGAGGCGGCGATGCGTCGCGACTCCCTTTCGACCACGCACCCGGTCATCCAGAAAATCCAGACCGTCGAGCAGGCGAGTCAGGCCTTCGACACCATCACCTATCAGAAAGGTGAAGCGGTCATCCGCATGCTCGAGGAGTACGTGGGTGCCGATGCCTGGCGCGACGGCGTGCGGCGCTACATCAAGGCGCACACCTACGGCTCCACGGTTTCCGACGATCTGTGGCGCGAGATCGAAGGGGCCGCGGGCAAGCCCATCAAGAGCATCGCGCATGACTTCACGCTTCAGCCCGGAATTCCGCTCATCACCGTGGGCAACGCGACCTGCGACAAGGGTCAGTCACGGGTGACGCTCACCCAAAGCGAGTTCAGCCCCGATCCTGAGAAGAAAAAATCTCTGACTTGGCGCACGCCCGTCCTGTTGAAGTCCGTCGACGCGAAGTCCGCTACGCACGTCATGGTGACCGGGGGCAAGGCGACCGTGACCGCTCCCGGTTGCGACGCCTTGGTGGTCAATGCCGGACAGAGCGGTTACTTCCGAACGTTGTACGCACCGCAGCCCTTCGCGCGTCTCGTCGCGGGCTTTCCAAAGCTCGCGGCGATCGATCAGCTCGGGGTCATGCTGGACAGTTGGGCGCTCGGCATCTCAGGGACGCAACCCATCTCTGATTCGCTCGATCTCGCCGCCGCCACGCCGCTGAACGCGGATCCCCAGATCTGGAGTCAGGTCAGCGGCACCTTCCTGACCCTCGACGCCTACTACCGCGGTAAGCCCGCCGCGGCGGCGCGCTTCCGCAGCTTCGCCCTCGCCCGGCTGGGGCCCGAGTTCGCGCGGGTGGGTTGGGAACCGAAGCCCAACGAGTCTTCTTCCATAACGATTCTTCGCGCCGAACTCATCGACACTCTGGGGGATCTCGGCGATCCCGCCGTCATCGCAGAGGCGCGCCGGCGCTACACGGCGTCCGCCTCAGAGGAGAACGCCGTGCCCGCCGCCTTGCGCAAGACCATCCTCGGTGTGGTGGCCCGCCACGCGGACACGGCGACTTGGGACCGTTTGCACGCAGCCGCATTCGCAGAGAAAACTCCGCTCGTGAAGGATCGCCTTTATCAACTGCTCGCATCGACCGAGGACGTGGCACTCGCCCGACGGGCGCTCGAACTGGCGTTGACTCCCGAGCCTGGAAGCACCAACAGCGCAGGGATGATCGCGGCGGTGTCGGACCTGCATCCGGATCTGGCCTTCGATTTCGCACTGGCCCACGTGGCTGAGGTTGACGCCAAAGTAGATGCCAGCTCACGCACGCGCTACTTCGCGACCCTTGCCGACGGCTCATCGGACCCGGCCATGATCGACAAGGTCAACGCCTACGCGAAGAAACATCTCGCGGAGGGATCCAGGCGCGATGCGGATACGGCAGTGAACGCCATCTCCGCGCGCATCCGCATCCGCACCGAAAGCCTGCCCGACGTCGACAAATGGCTCGCCGGGAAAGGGCTCTAGGCCGACGAACGCGCTGCGTGTTCCAGCGCATCTATGAGAGCGGCGGGAGTGTTCGCCGCCACGATGCGCGCCCTGGTTGCCGCCGGAGCGAAGCCTTCGCGCACGGCCAGATCGATCATGGAAAGCAACGCATCGAAGTAGCCTGCGACATTCAGAACGCCGACCGGCTTGCCGTGCAGGCCGATCTGGGCCCAAGTCAGGATCTCGAAGAGTTCGTCGAAGGTTCCGAGGCCGCCCGGTAGCGCCACGAACGCATCCGCAAGATCGGCCATCGTCTGCTTTCGCTCATGCATCGAGCTGACGACGCGCAGATCCACCGCGTCGTAAGCGCGCTCGCGCGTATTGAGATGAGTGGGGATGACGCCGATAACCTTGCCGCCCGCGTCCATCGCGGAGCGCGCGACTTCGCCCATCAACCCGATTCCGCCGCCCCCGTAAACCACGACGCGGTCGGAGGTCGCAAGCAACCGGCCCATTTCACGGGCGGCGACCGCATACGCCGGATTCGTTCCCGATGCGGAACCGCAGTAGACGCAGATGGACTTCAACAAGACGGCGTGAATGATCATGTTGGTTTGCTTAAAGGGATCATCGCATGGGGCTTGCGCGGCGCGGGGACGGCGATCTGACCGCGAGGGTGGGATCAGGCCGCAGTTCTGGTATCGTTCCTGTCCTTTCGCACCGTGTGGGCCTGTGGCGCAGCTGGGAGCGCGCCTGAATGGCATTCAGGAGGTCAGGGGTTCGATCCCCCTCAGGTCCACCAAACTCACTTTAGGCAGGGGGCCGCAGTTCTGTAACGGACTGTTGTGCTTCGCCCCCCGCACCCCCGTTTCCCTCCGGCGGAAATGAATTCCGCCTGCGCTCAGGTGCCCGGCGTTGATAGGACTCCGAGGGGTTAGGTTGGATTGGACATCATCGATGGGCGGCGCGTGTGGCGGAAGCCCAAAGCCGACGTGCTCCCTGCGATAGCGTTGACTCCATGATCCCCGAGTCGCAGATTCGTCTTTTCGAGTACACGCTTCCGGGCGGCTGGATCGCACGTGCCGGAAAGACCGACGAGGACAACGAGTGCCTCAGTCTCAAGGTCGCGCGGCCGGATGACTACTGGTTCCATGTCCACGGTCTGCCCGGATCGCACGTCATCCTGCAAGGGCCCGATGGCGAGAAGCCCAGTCGCGATTTGTTAAAGCAGGCTGCGGCCATCGCTGCGTATCACAGCAAAGCGCGCGCGGCCGGCGTCGTTCCTGTTACCTGCACTGAAGCGCGCAACGTGTCGAAACCGCGCGGCGCGAAACCCGGAACGGTTCAGGTGCGCAAGGAAGAGACGCTCAAAGTGCGCCCGGGACTTCCGGCAGGCTCGCCGTCTTGATCGTCAGTTCGACGGGCGTTGATTGAAGTAGAGATCGAGCAGTTCGCGGAGTTGAGGATGCGTCGTCTGCATCGGTCCGGGCATCTCGAAGAACCCCTCCACCGCAACCGCCCACAGCTCCGCGGGTGATTCGAGGCCGTACTCATCGAGGGGAGATTCACCTCGCACCATCGCGACCCTCGCTTCCTCTAGAGCCTTCAGCATCGCTGCCGCGAACGTGCCGTCGATGTTGAAAGGGAGGCCGCCATATCCGCCGCTCGCATCAACGGAAGAATCCGCCTTATCGAGGACGTGAGCGAACTCATGGTACCCGACGTGGTAGCCGTCGTGGGGATCGTCAAAGCTCTCCTCGAGCGAAGGAAGCGAAAGCAGGATGGTGCCCCACGGATGGGCGAGGCCGGAATGCTCGGGCGTGCTTTCGTCCTCGCCGCCGACGCGGTAGTCGCGGTCGAAGTCATCGGCGTAGAGAAGGACTTCGGTGACGTCGGCCCAGCGGAAGGCGGGCCATCCAGCGGACAGCGTGCAGGCAGAAGCCGCAACGAGGAGGGAATCCTGTCGGGTAAGCGGCATATCGAATCCGATTGCCGTGATCCGCTGCTCCGCGACGAAGTGTGCGACTTGATCCTCGAACTCTGCCATCAGCTTCCCGGTCATCGCAGCGTACGGCGTGGACCATTCGCGGAGAAACGCGGTGTCGGCTTTCGTCAGGGGCGCTACCTCGGGTTTACGACCGAAGAGCGCTATCGCGGGGCACATTGGCCTAAATCTATCCCTTCCCGCGGTCTGGGCCGAGTACCGCCCTGTGGACAGGAGTCTGAGTTACTTTGCTTTCGCACTCACGACGAGATCGACGGTGGTCCCGAGCTTGAGCGGCGCCTTTCCATCGAACGCGACCTTGAGCGCCAGCACGCGGACGTCGGTGGGGCGTGCCGGATCCTGGGGCTTGATGCGACGCAGAGTGACACTGCCGGGGATCTCTTCGACGCGGCCGTGGAAGCTCTGACCCGGGAATCCATCCGCCCGGATGTCGACCTCTGCGCCGATCTTCACCCGGCTAGCGTCCGCTTCATGCGCCTCACCTTCGATGCGCAGCCGATTCAGGTCGGCGATCACGAAGCTGGCATCACCGCGATCCACCATCTGACCGGCATTGACGATGCGCGACGTCACGGTACCGCTGATGGGCGAGACCATCCGAGTCTTCGCGATCGTTGCGTCGAGGCGGCGAATTGAAGCGTTGGCCGTCTCGATCCGCGCCTGTGTGATCTCCACGTCGCGGGCTGCGGCGTCACGATCGAACGCGGGCAGGATGCCTTCCGCGAACAGCTTGGCCTTGCGATCAGCGTTGAGCTGGGCGAGATGTCGCTCGGCAATCGCTTCTTCGAGACGCGCTTTCGCTTCATCACGACTCGCGATCAAGTCGCTGGCGTCGATCTCAGCGAGGATCTGACCCTTCTGAACGCGGTCTCCTTCCTCCACGGTAACGCGCAGGAGGAGGCCAATCGCGTCGGCGCCGACCGTGACCTCGGAGCCCGGGTATGCAACCACTCGACCTTCCGCCGCCACACCGGTTACCTGGGCGCGATTCGTCGCACGCGCCGTGGTGGTGGCTTCCGCTGCTTGAGGCGGACGCACCTGCACGACGGCTCCAGCGAGCACCGCACTGCCCACTCCGGCCAGAGAAATCAGAACAAGACTTGAGCGCATGGAAATTCCTTTCAGGAAATCAGGTCAGGCCGCATGGGCCTCTTGAAGAAGGAGGCCGTCGGCGATTCCGGCCACCCGGTCCGCGACGCGGCGCACCTTCGGATCGTGGGTCACAATGATCAGGCCTTTGTTTTCGCTCTTGGCGAGGTCGCGGAAGAGATCGAGGATCTGTATACCCACGGCGGAATCCAGGTTCGCGGTCGGCTCGTCGGCGAGGATCACATCGGGCGAGCCCGCGAGCGCCCGCGCGATGGCGACGCGCTGCTTCTGTCCGCCGGAGAGATCGCGCGGCAGAAAGCCTTTCCGATCCGTCAGTCCGACGGCGTCGATCACGCGATCCGCTTCAAGGAGAGCCGCGGTCCCTTTGTGGCCCTTGATCCCTAGCGCGTAGATGATGTTCTCGCGCGCGGTGAGTGCGGGGAAGAGATTGAACTGCTGGAAGACGAACCCGATCGACTTACGCCGCGCGTCTCGCAGTGCCTTGTCGTTGCCGCTGATCTGACGTCCGCCGATGTGGATCTCCCCCGCGCTGGGCGTGAGGATGCAGCCCATGATCGAGAGCAGCGTGGTTTTGCCTGAGCCCGAAGGACCTTCGAGCGAGACAATCTCACCGGCACTGACGTCGAGGCTGACCCCGCGCAGCACTTCGACGCGCTGCGAACCCTCTTCAAAAGTCTTGCGGACGTTCTTCGCTTCGAGAACTTTCATGACGATCAACCTCGGAAGACGAGGGCCGGATCGATCAGGGCCACCCGACGGAAGGAGAACAACGCCGCGGCCAGACACATCGCCACCGTCCCGACGAACACCACCGCGGAGAACTGCGGACTAAGCAGAACGTTGAGATGAAGAGTCGCCATCGCGGGTCGCGCGCCATAGGACGCGGCGGCGCCGAGCAGAAACCCCAGGATCGCGTTGATCAGCGCCTGCTCGCCCAGGATCCGGTAGATGTCCCAGTTGGATCCGCCGATAGCTTTCACCGTGCCGAACTGGCGGATGTTCTCGACCGCCGACGTATACAGCGTCTGCGCTACGATGACGACGCCAACCAGGATCCCGAGAAACACCGTGACCCCCATGCTCATGCCCAGGCCGGTGGACTTGATCCAATAGCCGCGCGAGGCGTTCGCCCACTCGTTGCGCGTGTGAACTTCGTTGAAAGGGAAGAGCGGCTTCAGGCGTGTCGCGACGTCCGCGGCGTCGAAACCAGGCGCCACCTTGACCAGCACATAAGTGGTTGCGCCTCGCAGTTGCTCCTGCAGACTCTGGGCGTTCGCGAAGTCCATGAAGACGATCGGTGTGGTCGTAAACGATTCGGCTTCCGCGCTCCGGCCGATGATGCGGAAGCGCCGTCCGGCGATCTCGCGGTATTCGTTCATGGCGAAGTTGCCAAAGCGCAGAGAGGCGGAACGGTCCATCACGACGTTGAAGCCGCGCTCCAGATCGTCGCCGCCGTGACCTTCTTCAATTTTCCACGGTAGGTTCCACGACGCGCCGTCCGAAACGCCGTACACAAGAGAGTTCTCCGCTGAGCCGTTGGGAAGTTGGATCGTCATGAACTGCACGATGGCGTTTTCGGCGCGCTCCACACCTTCCACACCGCGGGCGCGAAGCACCAGCGTTTCCGGAATCGGTCGGCCGAAGTCGACGTTCGGTGTGTTCTTCCCGACGATCCAGATGTCCGCGTTGGAATGCCGGATCGTGACCGTCGCCTTGTCCAGCAGGCCGAGAAACAAGCCGACCTGAACGAGCACGAGCGTCACCGCGAAGGCCACCCCGGCGAGAGTGATCGCGAAGCGGATGCGGTCGTGGAAGAGATTCTTGCGAGCGAGTGAAACCATGAACTATCCCTTCGCTTCGTCGGTGAGCAAGCCGTGCAACGTCGCTTCTATCGACGCTTCGACCAGACCGGGCCGTGGGGCCACGCGTGGAAACTGATCGGGCGTGAAGGTGATGAGAAGGGAAACGACGCCGTGGATGGCGGCCCAGACAAGCTGCGACACGAGGTCGATGTCGTTCTTCTTGAAGTACCCCTCATTCATCGCTTGTTCGACGGCGTCACGGAGCACCGCGTAGGACTTCGACGGTGGTGTGTCTTCGTCGCGCGCATGCTTCTTCCACTCGCCCGCGGTCATGAACATGAAGCGATAGTGATTCGGGTTCGCGATGCCGAAGGCGGCGTAGGCGTGTCCTAGGGCGCGCATGCGATCGACCGGACTCTTCGGCAGCGGCTGAGCGCTCATGGCGGAAGACAGCTTTTCGAAGTCTTCGAAGCACAGAGCCTCTACCAGCGCATCTTTGCTTTCGAAGTGGAGGTAGATCGTGGTAGGCGAGTACTCGATGGCGTCGGCGACCGCGCGCATTGTCACGTTCTCGTAGCCCTGCGTCTCGAAAAGGTCGTGGGCAGCGTCGAGGATCTTGCGCCTCACGTCTTCCTTCTCACGTTCTTTTCGTTCGGCGATTCCCATCTCGATTAACTCCGTTGCTGAACTTAACAACGTTAAGTATCGCCACGATGTTCCCGCGTGTCAAGGAATTTTTTTGATCGCCCTATTTAAAGCAAGTAATCACACAACTTATGAGATTTATTGACAATCGGCGAACTCTTTGTGCCCACTTCCGTTATAGCCAGTATGGATATAGTTAAGCCATGACTCACGAGCCCCTCGATCCCTCGCCTTTCCTGCCGCTGCCGCTCGCCGCCTTTCACATCCTGCTGGCGACTGCGGACGAGGGACGCCACGGCTACGCGATCATTCAGGAGGTGGAGGCGCGCACCAACGGCGCGATCCGCCTCAGCGCGGGCACGCTGTATCGCTCAATCCAGCGGATGCTCGAAGACGGTCTTCTCGAAGAACTGCGGGAACGTCCTGCGCCTGAACTCGATGACGAACGCCGACGTTATTACCGCATAACCCGACTGGGCAGCGCTGCGGTGCGCGCTGAAGCCGGGCGTCTCACTGAACTCGTCCGCTTCGCGCAAGCCGCAGGCCTTGCTCCGGAGACGAAATGATGACTCCCTACAACGCGCTCCTTCATCTCTTTCCGAAATCGTTTCGGACGGAGTACGCGGACGAGATGCGCTCCATCTTCTCCAGGCGCCGCGAAAGCGCTTCTTCCACCTCCGACGTTGCGAGCCTTTGGATCGAAACGCTCCTGGACGTCGTCCCGAATGCGATCTGTGTTCATGCGGACATCCTTGCCCAGGACTTGAAGTTCAGTGTCCGTTCGCTCAGCCGCGTGCCCGGCTTCACCTTCACCGCAATTCTTGTCGCAGCGCTCGGTGTGGGTGCTACGACCGCCGCTTTTTCAGTGACGGACCGCGTACTGGTTCGCCCGTTTCCTTTCAGAGACTCGGATCGCCTGGTGAAGATCTGGGAGCGCGTCCCTGGCTATTCACGCATGGATCCTTCGCCCGCGACCTTTCGCGACTGGGCCGAGATGGCGAAGACGGTTGAGACGCCGGGCGCCTACGCCGCGACGTCGATGAATCTTCTCGGCGGTCCCGAACCCATGCGTATTCAGGGCGCCGCCGTGACCGCCAATCTGCTTCCCATTCTCGCCACGCCGCCCATCCTCGGCCGGTTCTTCACGCCCCAGGAAGACACGCCGAAAGCGTCCGGGACAGTGATCCTCAGCTACAGCCTTTGGCGCGACAGCTTTGGCGCGGCCGCCAGCGTCCTTGGCCGCACGTTGACGTTGGATGAGGCGCCGTACGTCGTCATCGGAGTCATGCCGAAGGACTTCACCTTCCCCGACAAGAGCACGAAGATGTGGACGACAATCCGTTTCGACGACGACTCCTACGCAGATCGCACCAACGCATACCTTCGCGTCGTCGCCCGCCTGAAACCGGGCGTCACTCTCCAGGGGGCCGGCTCGGAGATGAATGTCATTGCGGAACAGCTCGAGCGCCAGTATCCGAAGGACAACGCGGAACACCGTGTCACCGTGGTGGCACTCAGCGACGAAGTGCCGAGTCAGGCGCGCCTTCTCCTGACCGCGCTCTTTGGCGCCTCGCTGTGCGTTCTCTTGATCGCCTGCACGAATCTCGCGAGCCTGCTGATCGCGCGGTCACTCCAGCGCGGTCGTGAGATCGCGGTGCGCACCGCCTTGGGCGCGGGACGCGAACGGCTGATCCGTCAGCTGATGACGGAGAGCGTGGTCCTGGCGATGTGCGGCGGCGGTCTCGGAATCCTGCTCGCCATAGGTGTCACGCCACTGCTTGCGCAACTCGCGCCCTCCAACCTACCTCTCGCCGATGTCTCTCAGATCGATGGCCGCGTGCTGGCTTTCGCCGCTCTGATCACCACGCTGACGGGCATCGGTTTCGGCATCGTGCCTGCTTTGCGCGTGAATGGCGAGAAAGAGATCAAAGGCCTGCGTGATGGCGGACGTGGCACCGTCGGTGGTCCGAAGAAACTCCGGTCGGCCCTGGTTTTCGCGGAGATCGCCCTGTCCGTCGTCCTGCTTGTGTCTTCGGGACTGATGGTTCGCGCGCTCTGGCGCGTTCAGCAGATCGATCCCGGCTTCGAGTCGGAAGGCGTTCTGACTCTGCGGACGTCGTTGCCGTTGTCGCGCTACGGCATCGTGAAGACGCGCAGCCAGTTCTATGAAACCGTGTTGTCCGAAGTAACCGCTCTTCCCGGTGTGAAGAGCGCCGCTTACGTGACGTTCCTGCCGATGGTGATGCGCGGCGGCATCTGGGACGTGACGTTTCCCGGCAGGGCTAGCGCGAATTCCGAGGACAAGGCCAGCATGCGCTACGTGACGCCCGGCTTCTTCCAGACCCTGGGTGTCCCCATCCATCAGGGTCGGGACATGAATGCCTTTGACACAGCGGATGCTCCCGCGGTGGCCGTGGTCAGCGCCTCCTTCGCGCAGAAGCACTGGCCCAACCAGAACCCGCTTGGTCAGGTCTTCAACATCACGTTCCACGATCGGATCGTGGTGGGAGTGGTGGGCGACATGAAGGTTCGCGGCCTGGAGCGCGAGAGCGAACCTCAGGTCTATCTTTCGCATCAGCAGGTGCCGGATCGCTCGGTACCAAACTACGTGCCCAAAGACCTCGCGATTCGTGCCTCGGGCGATCCGTCGACATTGATTCCCGCGGTGCGCGCGATCATTCAGCGCGCCGATCCACAAGTGCCTGTCTCGGACGTGCAGCTCCTGCAGACTATCGTCGACGGGGAGACGTCCCCGCGTGCGGCCCAGTTGCGGATTCTTGCCGCCTTCGCCGCCATCGCGATCCTGCTTGCGGGGATCGGGATTCATGGACTGCTCGCGTTCACCGTCTCGAATCGCCTCCCGGAGATCGGCGTGCGCATGGCGCTCGGTGCTGGACGTTCGGACATTCTCAATCTGGTCGCCCGCGACGGCGTTCGGCTTGCCGCGCTCGGTGCGAGCGTCGGACTCTTGATGGCTTACATGGTTGCGCGTGGAATGGCTGCGTTGCTCGCCGGAGTGAGTCCCGCTGACGCGCCCACCTTCGCCGTCGCGGCGGTGGTGGTGATCACGATGACGCTCCTCGGCGCATTGATGCCCGCGCTGCGCGCTCTCCGGGTGGATCCGACGAAGGTGATGCGCACCGAGTAGCCCAAGTTGGCGCGTGGTTCAGTCTTTTGGACTGCGTGAAAGTGTGCGCCTCCTGCGCTCTCGTTGCTGCGAACCAACTAGCATTGACGAACTCGCGCCGTCTGCGCCTTTCCATTCCCCAAACCCCTGGTCCCCATGATCTCTCTCGCGTTCTTTTCCGTCCTGACCCTGGCTCAGACATCTCCCCTTCTCACCTTTTCTGGTCGGGAGAATCAGATCAAAGTCGCGGTTCCCCGCCTGGAAGAAAGCGTCGAGGTCGATGGACGGCTCGACGATCCCGCATGGACCAAGGCCGCGCGACTGAACAACTTTTCCCAGTACTCGCCGAATGACGGACGTCCGGCCGAGCAGAAGACCGAAGTGCTCGTTTTCTACTCCCCCACGTCGATCTACTTCGGAGTTCGCGCCGAAGCGGCTGCGGGCAGCGTGCGCGCCAGTCTCGCTCAGCGCGACAAGCTCAATGCGGAAGACTCGATCACTTTCTTTCTCTCGACCTTCAACGATGGTCGGCAGGCGATCGCACTCACCGTGAATCCGTTCGGCGTCCAGGCTGACGGCACTCTGATCGAAGGCCTCAGCTCCGGACCTTCGGGCGGTGGATTCTCCGGTCTCGCCACGGGACGCGAGACGCCGAACCTCGCTCCCGACTTCGTCTTCTATTCCAAAGGACATCTCACCGAGACGGGCTACGAGATCGAGGTGCGCATCCCTTTCAAGACCCTGCGCTATCAACCGTCCGATCCCCAGGACTGGCACCTGAACGTGGTGCGCCGGGTGCAGAGCACGGGTCACGAGGACAGCTGGGTGCCGGCGCGCCGCG
>JBDSLN010000401.1:0-4244 GCA_039916365.1 Vicinamibacteria bacterium | reverse complement strand
CGAAGGCGTGAACCAGGTCGGTCGTCCAGGATTCAAGCTCAAGTTCATGAGGCGCATCGCCGAGGATCCCTTCTCTGGCAAGCCCGAATGGGGAATGCGCTGCTACCAGGACGACAAGGATTCGACGTCGTGGTGCGGCGACAACGTTTACGATGTCTACACGCTGTCCGAAGGGACAGCCCTAGACGGAACGAAGTTGAAAGACTGGTAATGGCTGCATTCAAACCTGCGTCCCGGATAGCAAGGCTCGACCATCGCGGTCGAGCCTCGGGCTTCACACTGCTCGAACTGATCGTGGTCATCACGATCATGGGGATCCTTGTTTCGATCGCCCTGCCCAACTACCGCAACTCGATTTTGCAGGCTAAGGAATCGGTCCTTCGCGAAAATCTCTATCGCCTGCGCGACTTGATTGATCAGTACCAGTCGGACAAGGGTCGATATCCAGAATCCCTCGAGGCGCTCGTGACCGACGGCTATGTGCGAAAAATCCCACCCGATCCGATGACGCCGGAGCCTTGGGTCGAAGTGCCTCCTGAATCTGATCCGACTTCGGGCGATGCGCCTCTCGGCGTCTACGACGTCAAGAGTGCCTCCGCTCAAGTCGGGATGAACGGCACGCCCTACAGCGAATGGTGATGAAGCCCAAGGAAGCGGGCGCCGCCTTACTGATGGTGGCGTCCGTCTACTTCGCCTGGCGTGCGTTTCCTACGTCTGAGACCGATGTTGAGAAGGCGGCGCTCCGCCTCGAAATTGGTTCTGACATGCCGGCCATCGCCCTAGACCGGCTCGCGCATCGCAACGTGGACTCCGCCGCACCCTCGCGGGATGTCTTCAAGTTCGGGCGGGACTTAAGGCTGGATGTGGCGCCCGTGCCCACTCGGGTCATCATCCTTGCACCCATGGCCACCCCGGTCCCGACCCCGGAGATGCCTCCCACTCCCACTCCGTGGCCTGCCCTCAATGTATCCCTGATCGGGATCGTCGATAATGGGGCAGGCCTTACCATCGGGTCTTTCGTCAAAGATGGAGAGGTCCTCCTTGTCGGGCAACCGGGACAAGTGCTGGGCAATGCGTTTCGCGTGGTCCGCATTGGCACGGAGTCGGCGGAGATTGAAGAACTCGGGTCCGGGCGGACGCGTCGCATTCCGCTTAAGACGAACTGAAGCGCATTTATGAAAGCATCTTTGGGAAAGCAGAGAATCAGATTGAACCGCCTACGCACCCCCAGTCGCGGAGCTTCACTGTTCATCGCGACGATGGTCCTGGCCGCGTTCTCGCTTGCCTGCGGAGGAACCAGGGCGTACCGGGGAGGGCAGCACTTCTCCGAGCGGGGCGACTGGGACCTGGCGGTCGCTCGTTTCACCAAGGCTCTTGCGGCCTCTCCCAAAAACATCAAGTACAAGATCGCGCTCGAAAACGCGAAGATCCAGGCCAGCCGGTTCCATACCGAGAAGGCCCGCAAGCAGCTTCAGTCTGGAAATCTCGAAAAGGCGAGGGAGGAGTACGGCATTGCTGCCGGTTACGACCCGTCCAACAAAGCGGCGAGCGACGACAAGGCCGTGCTTGAGGCGCAGATCCAGAAACTCGAGGCCGACAAGCGCCAGGTTCGCGAGTTGGTCAACCGCCGCCCGGCTGACGTGACTCTGCCGGTTCCGCTCCTTTCACCAAGGTCGCCCGCGCCCATCCGGCTGAACATGGCCTCGTCTCTCGACAAGGTGTACCAGACGCTCGGGACAATCGTGGGAGTCAACGTTGTCTTCGACCCCGACATGCAGGGGAAAGACAAAGTGATCACGGCCAGCCTCACCGGCGTCACCTTCCAGGAGGCTCTGGATCAAATTGGCTTGATCCACAAGAAGGGCTATCGCGTTCTCGATCGAAACACCATCCTCATCTTCGACGACACCAACGTCCAGGTCCGCCAGCGCTGGGACGATCAGGTTATGCGCACCTTCTATCTTGAGAACGTGGAGGCGAAGGATCTGGAGGTCGTGCTTCGCACGGCACTTGGCCAGAGCGCGCGCGTCACCAAGAATGAAGCGACCAACGCGCTGACCGTGATCTCGACACTCGATGAAATGGCGCTCGCCGATCGCTTTATCCGGTCGAATGACAAGCCGAAAGGGGAGATTCTCGTGGAGGTCGAGATTCTTGAGATTAATCGAACGAAGGCTAAGGAATACGGCCTTCAGCTTTCCAACTACCAGCTGGGAGTCGATCTCCGTCCCACCGGCGCGGCTGACGAAGTGTCCGGCGGTCTGACCAATCTGCGTTCCCACCTGCTCTCGTCGCTGAACGCGTCCGACTGGGTCGTGCAGATTCCATCGGCGCTCTTCTCAAAGTTCCTGCATGACGATTCGATCGTGAAGATCCTCTCGTCGCCGAAAGTGCGTGCCTTCGAAGGGAAGAAGGCTGCGTTCAACGTCGGCACGGACATCCCGATTCCTCAGTTCTATCCTGGCTACGCTACGACCGGCGCCGGAAACGCGGGTGGAGTCGGCCTCGGCGGCACGACGAGCGCCCAGTACAAAACGGTTGGAGTCAATCTCGAGATCGACAAGGCTAAGGTCACCGCCACCAACGAAGTGACGATGGAATTCAAGGCGGAGTTCTCGCTGATCGGTGAAGACAAGGTCTTCGGCACGGGCGCCAACGCGACCAACTACCCGACCTTTCTGACCCGCAAGCTGGAGAACACGCTGCGCTTGACGGATGGCGTCACTGCGGTGATCGGTGGGCTGCTTCAGGGCCGCGATGCGCGTACATTGAAGGGTGCGCTCGGTCTCGAGTCCATTCCCATCGTGAACAAGCTCCTCGGCAGTCAGATGAAGCGCGACGAGGAGATCGAGATCCTCATTTCCTTGACGCCTCACATCCTCCGCGCTCCAAATATTCTTCCCGAGGACGTGGAGCCGCTTTATCTTGGACTGCGAGGCAACCTGCGTATTCCCGGTGTTCGGTCGCTCTTCGGACCCGAAGAGCCGGAACCCGACGCAACGCCAATACCCGCTTCTGGGGCTGCGCCCACCCCTGTGCTTTCCGGGGTGCCTACGCCGCGGCCGAATCCGGCGCCGCCCGTGATTCTCGAGCCGGGAACAGCGCCGATCAGCCCGCCGAACGGCGTGCCGGTTGCAGGATCGTCTACCGGAGTTGCGGTGGTTGAGCCGCCCGATCCAACACCGTCCAACCCATTCCTTCCTTCCGCCTCGTCGATCGCGCCGCCACCCGCGGCCTCTTCGACATCGCCTACCTCGCAGGCACCGCTGGCCTCGCGTTCCGCGTGGGACCGGACAGAGGTACAGATGAAAGTGGGCGAGATCCAGCGGGTCGCCATCAATCTCTTCAACGCTCGTTCGGTCAAGGACGTGTCGGTCTCCGTCCGTTCGGATTCTCCCTTCATCGAATTCGTGGAGATCGGCCCTGGGCAGCTTCTCTCCGTGGATGGCGTTCCCGTCATCTCGGAAAGGCAGCTTGAGGGAACCCACGCGGCTGCGCAGTTCAAGCGGGCCAGTCCCTTGACCGGCGGCACCGGGGCGGTCGTCATGGTGGGCTTCCGGGCCACACGCGCGGGAGAAGTCACGCTCTTCGTGGAGCACCTCTCCCTTGGCTCAGGGGGGGGATTGAGCCCGGTTCCGCTCGCCGGAGCCGTTCATGTTACGGTGACTCAATGACGTCAATGTCGTCAATCTTGCGGCTGCTGGTCCTGGTGGTCGGCTTCTCAGCGTCCTCTTGTGGGCAGGCTCTATTGACCGCACCCGTTGGCTCAACCATGGCCATGACCGTCAATCCGTCCTTCATTGCCGCCAATGGCGACACGGCCACGGTGTCCGTCATCATTATCGAGCCGGCAGGCACGCCCGTTCCCGACGGTACGGTGGTTCAGTTCTTCACGACTCTCGGAAAGATTCAGGAACAGGCAAAGACGAACGACGGCGTCGCTCGCGTGAAATTGATCTCGGACGCGAATTCCGGCACCGCCGAGATCACCGCGTTTTCCGGGGGCGTAACCACGGCCGCGAAGAGCGTGACCGTCGGCGCCACCCGTCCGGCGTCGGTTCGTCTGGCCGCAATCGACCCCGTCATCGATCTCAAGACCGGAAAGACCATTGCGAGCTTCAGGGCAACCGTCCTCGATGACAAGGGAAACCCCGTGTCGGGTGTGCTTGTTCGCTTCACCTCCGCCGATCCTGCGCAGGACAAGATCCTGGAAACAGCGGACACCCCCACCAACAATAGTGGCG
>JBDSLN010000400.1:0-3681 GCA_039916365.1 Vicinamibacteria bacterium | reverse complement strand
GCTCGCCCAGGTCTTGCGCAGGTACGATCGACAGCAGCGAGGAGATGGCGGGGAACACCATCAGCTCCTTGTCAGCGCAGCACTGCAGCGCTCGCTTTGACCGAGACCAGCTATTGGCGAACTATAGGATTTTGGCGATCGGCTGATGAGGGGCCATCTCCTTTCCGACCCGCGGTGATGCTTCGCGCCCAGGCGGATCAGGCTTCGCACGCTGCCGGATCAGGCCTCACGCGAGTGCCAGTCGTACAATCAGGCGGAGTGATGCCTAGAAAGACGTTGAGATGAGCGGGATGGGTGGAGCGGGTGCCTTGCGTGGCGGCGGTTTCGGCCGGCGCGGCGAAAAGCTTCCTTCGACGAACAGCGCTGGGTCACTTGACCCATCCAAGAAGGCGCCGGTGTCTCGGTCGGCCGCATGGCGCGAAGCCCGCGAGCTGGTCTGGCCTCATCGCCATCGCCTGACCCTGGGCCTTGTTCTCATGTTGGTCAGCCGCTTCGCCGGACTCGTTCTTCCGGCCTCGTCAAAGTGGATGATCGACGAAGTGGTCGGAAAGAACCGCACCGACCTGCTGATGCCGATCGCATTGGCCACGGGCGTCGCGACGGTGATTCAGGCGATGACGTCATTCGTCCTCGCGCAAACCCTCGGCGTCGCAGCGCAACGTGCGATCACTGACATGCGCAAGCGCGTTCAGGCCCGCGTGATGCATCTACCCGTGCGCTACTTTGATTCGACGCAGACCGGAGTCCTGGTGTCGCGGGTCATGAACGACGCGGAAGGCATCCGCAACCTGGTTGGCTCCGGGCTGGTTCAGCTGGTGGGAGGAATGCTCACCGCGACGATCGCCCTCGGTGTTCTGTTCTGGCTCAACTGGCATCTGACCACCGTCACCATCCTCGTCCTCGCGGCGTTCGGCGGCGGGATGGCGTATGCGTTTCAGACTCTGCGACCGCTCTTCAAAGAGCGCGGAAAAATCACGGGCGACGTCATCGGCCGTTTGACCGAAGCGCTGGGCGGCATCCGAGTGGTGAAGTCGTACACCGCGGAGAAACGCGAGGAGATTGTCTTCACTCAAGGCGCGCACCGCCTGTTCCGCAACATCGCGAAGTCGATGACCGGCGTGTCCGCTACTACCGCGGGCAGCACGGTGATTATCGGCGTCATCGGCGTGATGATCATCTGGCTGGGCGGCCACGCCATTGTCGCGAAGGAGATGACGCTCGGTGACTTGGTCATGTACATCTTCTTCATCGGCCTGGTAGCGGCGCCTCTGGTCAGCATCGCCTCGATCGGAACGCAGATCACGGAGGCCTTCGCTGGGCTTGATCGCATCCGCGAGATCATGGACATGCCGACCGAGACGGACGAGGACACGCGGCGTTCCTCCATCGACCGGTTGCGCGGCGATGTCGCGTTTGAGGATGTCTCCTTCGAGTACAACCCGGGTCAGCCGGTGCTCAAGCATGTTTCTTTCGTGGCGCCTGCGGGTACCACCACTGCGCTTGTCGGTTCGAGTGGCTCCGGCAAGAGCACACTGATCGGGCTGGTCATGGCATTCAATCGACCCAGTGAAGGACGCATTCTGGTCGATGGTCGCGATCTTGCCGATGTTCGTCTGGCCGAATATCGCTCTCAGCTTGCGTCGGTCCTGCAAGAGAACTTCCTGTTCGACGGCACCATCGTCGAAAACGTCGGCTACGCGAAGCCCAGTGCGTCACGCGAGGAAGTCATCGATGCCTGCCGCGTGGCCCACTGCGATGAGTTCGTCAAGGCGTTTCCCCTGGGCTACGACACGGTGGTCGGAGAGCGGGGGATCAAGCTGTCGGGCGGCCAGCGCCAGCGGGTGTCGATCGCCCGCGCGATTCTCGCGAATCCGCGCGTTCTTATTCTCGATGAAGCGACATCAAGTCTCGACAGCGAGAGCGAGGAGATGATTCAGGACGGATTGAAGAACCTCCGCGCTGGCCGCACCACCTTCGTGATCGCGCATCGCCTGTCCACGATTCGCAGTTCCGATCAGATTCTCGTTCTCGAAGGCGGGGTCATCGTCGAGCGTGGTACCCATACGGAACTGCTTGCGGCGGATGGAAGGTATCGGCAGCTTTACGACAAGCAGTACAAGTTCGAAGCGGACCGATTCATCAACCCGGGCGAAGACCACACTCCCGATCCCGCCAAGCCAAAGGCAGCCCGCCCCACCGGAACCGCGCTGTAGCCATGACTGAACGTCTCTACTTCACGAACTCATATCTGATGGAGTTTGAGTCGGAGGTTCTGGCGTGCGCGCCGGCTGCCGGCCGCTTCGAAGTTACCCTCGCCGCGACCGCGTTCTATCCGACCGGCGGTGGTCAGCCCTACGACACCGGCACGCTGAGCGAGCGAGCTGTGCTTGACGTACTGGATCGTGATGAAGCGGGGATTGTGCATGTCGTGGACGGTCCGCTTGAAGCGGGTGCGCGCGTCCGGGGCGTCGTCGATAAGAAGCGCCGGCTGGATCACATGCAGCAGCACTCCGGCCAGCACATGCTCTCCGCGGCGTTCGACTCCGTCTGCGGCGCCCACACTGAAAGCTTCCATCTCGGAACTGAGACGTCAACCATCGACTTGAGCCGTGCCGTTTCGCCCGCGGAGATCGCGGCAGCCGAGGACACGGTGAATCGCATCGTGTGGGAAGACCGTGAGGTTCGTTTGCGCTTTGCGTCCCCGGAAGAAGCGGCCGCCCTGCCTTTGAGGAAGGAAACCGGACGCGAGGGTGTCCTGCGCCTGATCGAAGTAGACGGTTTCGACTTGTCCGCGTGCGGTGGAACCCACGTGACACGCACCGGGGTCGTCGGAATCATCTCGGTCATCGGCTGGGAAAAGTTCAAAGGCGGAATGCGTATCGAGTTCGTGTGCGGAAACCGCGCGCTGCATCGTCTTCGAGAGTGGCGTGACGTCTTTTCCGCGACCAGCCGCATTCTCTCCGTCCTGCCGAACGCGCTGGCCCCGGCCATTGAACGTCTGCAGAGCGACAACAAGACGCTTGGCAAGACGCTCCGTGAACAGCAGGAGAAGCTCGCGATTCACGAAGCGGCGAAGTTGGTCGCCGACGGCTCGCGCGAGGGGGATGGCCGCACAGTGGTCGTTCAGGCGCTAGAAGGCTGGGACGCCAATGGTCTCAAGATCATCGCGTCTGCTGCCGCGGCCACGCCCAGTGTTTGCATCGCAGTGTTTTCCACAACGGCTCCCACCTTGGTCGTGGTGTCGCGCGCGGCGGATGTGAAGATCGATTCCGGCGCCGTCGTGAAGGCGTTGATCGCGAAGTTCGGCGGCAAGGGCGGGGGTAAGCCCGAAATGGCGCAGGCCGGCGGGCTCACCGGAGATGTGGTCGGGTTGGTCGCGGCGGCGCGCGAACTCCTCGGAGGCGCCTGAAACAGCATGAGCAGGACCGCAACATCGATCCTCGTTTGTCTCGTCGCCACTGTGTCGACGTCAAACGCGGCGCAGACCGCCACGCCCAAAACCCATCGTCTCGAAGCGACGCCCATCGGGCCGGCCCGCACGTGACCATCTGCAAGAATTGAGGAGTGTGGCGCGTCTCGTCATTGAAACCCAAGCGTCGACACCCTCGAACAGAAGGACACCATGAATAAGAAAGCCACCGCCGTTCTCCTCGCCTTCACCCAGTCCGCCGCCGCCGGACA
>JBDSLN010000399.1:0-3255 GCA_039916365.1 Vicinamibacteria bacterium | reverse complement strand
GGATGGCGCCATCTTCGTCTCGGATGACTTCAGCGGTTCGGTCTTTCGCGTGTCGGTTGGAACCCGGGCTGCGCCTGGGCCGGCTCCGACGGGTGCCGCCGCCGTGGTCACTCCGGTGCCTGCCACCGCGGCGAGCCACGTGACGCCTGAGATTCTGGCTCGCGGCGAGAAGGTGTGGAACGACAACCGTTGCGACACTTGCCACAACCCCGCGACCATGGCCCAGGCCGCACCCAAGACGACGAAGGTACTGGAGAAGCTACCGGCGAAGTACGACGTCGCGATGCTTGTCGTCTATCTCAAGGCGCCCCAGCCGCCGATGCCGCTTTTCGAACTCAGCGACCACGAGCGCCTCGACCTTGCCGCGTATGTGTTGAACCGTTTTCGGTGAGTCCACGTCACGGGCATCGAGGGCCGGGCTAGGCTATTGAAGGCCGCGTATCACCGCATCCGCTATCTGAGGGCGCGCTTCGCGAATCTGATTGTTCTCCCGGGTCGGGTTCACTCGGTTCGTCAGGATGATGACGAACACGCCGGTCTCCGGGTCCATCCACATGGATGTGCCCGTGAAGCCCGTATGGCCGAAGGCCCGGTTCGACATCAGAGTCCCGGAGGAGGAGGTGGCGCTCTTGGTGTCCCATCCCAGCGCACGCGATGAGTCGGGCACGTTGGCGGGGGTGATGAAGAGATTGAGGGTTGCGGGTGCGATGTAGCGCTTGCCTTCGAAGAATCCGCCATTCAGCAACATCGTGGCGAACCGCGCGAGATCTGGCGCTGTCCCGAAGAGACCGGCATGCGGAGCGATGCCCCCTAGACCGGCCGCATTCTCGTCATGAACTTCGCCCCATACGAGACGCTTGCGCCAGTCCTTGTCGAACTCCGTGGGCGCGATCCGCGGCTTCATCGACTCGGGCGGCTTGTAGCCGGTGTCGCGCATCTTCATCGGCTCAAAGAGCCGCTTCTTCACGAAGCTGTTGAGGTCCGTCCCGGAGACGCGCTCGAGGATGTCGCCCAACATCATGACGCCGAGGTCCGTGTAGACCGACTTCGTTCCGGGCTCGTACTTGAGCTCAATCGGAATGATCCGGTTCAGGTATTCCTGAGACGTGTGCGCTTCCTTATAGAGAGGCGCCCACCAATCGATCCCCGATGAATGGGTCAGGAGGTGACGGATGGTGACCTTGTCCTTCATCCCTCCGGTGAACTTCGGAAAGAAGTCGCGTACGGGCCGGTCCAAATCGAGCCTGCCTTCATCGACCATCATCATCGCCATAGTGGTCGTCGCGATGACCTTGGTGAGACTCGCGAGGTCGAACATGGTATCAACCGTCATGGGAGCAGCACTTGGGTCATAGGTCATCTTCCCGTAGGCCTTGAGATGAACAAGGCCTCCATTGCGGCCGACCGCGACCACCGCGCCAGGAAACGCCTTGCGATCAAGGAAGGTCGCAACGGTGGCGTCCACGTCGGCGAACGTGCCGGGCTTGAAGCCTTCGGTCTCGGGAGCGACGGAAGCAAGAGTCATGGTGCGATGTGGGATCTTAAGACCGTGGCCTGCGGGAAAGAGACCCGGGAGCGTAACGGGGAGAAGGCCGCCGATGTCGAACTCACCGAAAAGCGCGCCCATGGCCGCCCGCTGCGCGGAATCGACTCCGCCATACGCGGCGATGTACACCGGAATTTCAGGAGCCTGGCGGAGAAGATAGGGCGAACCGAAAGCGATCACCACGAGTGGCGGTCCTTCCCTGGCAAGCCGGGTGAGAAGTTTCGCGTGCGAAGTCTCCATGTTCGCCGTGCCCTTACTCGAAGTGACGCGGACAAAAGCCGAGACCACGACCTGCGAGAACGCGCCGCTCTTCGCCTGCTCGACGATTGAGTTCGCCAGGTCCGGACTGAGGTCGGGTCCGACGGAGCGGTTCGTCGCCCTCACATAGCGACGCGCGAACTCGGCTTCGGGAATACCGGAGATCGCGTTGTTGCGGGCATCCGACGACACGATGAGATGCAAAATCCGCAGCGGCTTATCGACCGCCAGCGGAAGGACATTGCCCTCATTCTTCACCACCGTGATGGAAGCCTGCGCGATTCGATTGGCCTGCTCGATGTCTTCGGGACGCCCGACGTTCCTGGGAATCTCCGCCTCGTCCACAAAGCGATTGCGGTCAAGGCCGAGCGACTCCTTGGTCTTCAGCAGACGAAGAGCCGAGGCGTCAATCTGCGACTCTGCGATGCGGCCTTCACGGACGGCCCGCGCAATTTCTCGAATGGCGATCCGAGCGTCCTTGGGCAGCAACACGAGATCGCAGCCCGCCATCACCGCGCGCACCGAGGCTTCACCCGACCAAGCGACATCCAGGCCGCTCATCTCCATCGCATCGGTGACGATGAGGCCTTCGTACTTCATCTGATCGCGGATCAAGCCGGTGGTGAGGATGTGCGAAAGGCTCGCCGGATCCCCAGAAGGATCGATCGACGGCACCGCGATGTGAGCGACCATCACGGCATCGACGCCGGCCTTGAACATGCTCTGGAACGGCATCAACTCCACACGGTTCAGGCGCGCACGATCCGCTGGGATAACCGGAAGGGTCAGGTGCGAATCGGAAGCCGTGTCTCCGTGTCCGGGAAAATGCTTCGCCGTGGAGAGAACCGCTCCTTCGCGCGCGCCGCGCACGTACGCGGAGGACAAGCGCCCGACCAGTTCCGGATCCTCGCCGTATGAGCGGATGTTGATGACGGGGTTGTCGGGATTGTTGTTGACGTCGGCCACCGGCGCGAACGCCCAGTGGATTCCGATGGCGCGCGCTTCCCTTCCCGTGACGAGCCCGGTGAAGTAGGCGGCCTCCTCCGATCGAGTGGCGCCAATCGCCATGGCATACGGAATGGGAACGACCCCGCGGCGGATGCGAAAGGACAGGCCGCGCTCAAGATCGGCGGAAACGAGCAGCGGAATGGCGGCGCGCTTTTGCAGATCGTTCAGGATCTTCGGCGCGGCGTAGACGTCTGACTCGAAGATGGTGACGTTGCCGACCTTGAGCTTCTCGACTTCATCGATCAGGGTCTTGTATTCGTCCGTGCGCGGGTTCGTATAGATGCCGAAGGCGCGCACGCCAATCATTTGCGCGATCTTCTCTTCAAGCGTGAGCGTCTTGAGCGTCTTCTCGGCCCAGCCGCTGGAGGTGGACGTCACCGCGCGCGGCTTTGCTGAAGGCGCGGGCGGAGGACTGATCGGACGGAAGCACGAGCTTGAAAAAA
>JBDSLN010000398.1:0-3664 GCA_039916365.1 Vicinamibacteria bacterium | reverse complement strand
CGGCGCTCCAGAGCGTCGCGGCACATCAGTTCGCCGAGGTCGATGAAGTCGGCCACCCGGCCCGCCTTCTCGAGCGATTGATTCAGTTCCTCGTTGGTTCCAAGCACCAACAGATCCTTCTGGAACTCCTCGCGGAGTCTGGCAATCAGCTCGAGCGCCTTCTTCAGGCCTTCCTCGGTGCGGGCCATGCCGCAGTATTCCCACATGATCTTGCCGAGTTCCCGATGGAACGAATCGACCGTGCGCTTGCCCTTCACACTCAGGAAACGCTGGGTGCGCTCCCTGACCGCGGCTTCGGCGGCCTTGAACTCGGGATGATCGGTCGTCAGCTTCACCGTTTTCGTGGACGCGAGGTAATTGCCGATCGTGTAGGGCAGGATGAAGTAGCCGTCGGCCAGGCCCTGCATCAGCGCCGAAGCGCCGAGACGGTTGGCCCCGTGATCCGAGAAGTTCGCTTCGCCGATGACGTGCAGTCCAGGAATCGTCGCCTGCAGGTTGTAATCGACCCAGAGCCCGCCCATCGTGTAGTGAATGGCGGGGTAGATGCGCATTGGAACCTTGTACGGGTTTTCTCCGGTGATACGTTCGTACATCTCGAAGAGGTTGCCGTACTTCTCCGCGACCTTCGCCTCGGTCAGGCGATTGATCGCATCGGAAAAGTCGAGATAGACGCCGAGGCCGGTTTCGCCCACGCCCCGGCCTTCGTCGCAGACTTCCTTCGCCGCGCGCGACGCGATGTCGCGTGGAGCGAGGTTGCCGAAGCTCGGATATTTGCGCTCGAGGAAGTAGTCGCGCTCGGCCTCTGGAATTTCGCCCGCCGCGCGTTTGTCGCCCTTCTTGAGCGGGACCCACACGCGCCCGTCGTTGCGGAGTGACTCCGACATCAGGGTCAGCTTGCTCTGATGATCTCCGCTGACCGGAATGCAAGTCGGATGGATCTGCGTGTAGCAAGGGTTCGCGAAAGCCGCGCCCTTCTTGTACGCGCGCCAGATCGCCGACGTGTTGCAGCCCTTCGCGTTGGTGGAGAGGAAGAAAACGTTGCCGTAACCGCCGGTCGCGAGAACCACCGCTTCGCCGACCCACGATTCGGTCTTGCCCGTGACCATGTCGCGCGTGATGATGCCGCGCGCCACCCCGTCGATCACCACGAGTTCGAGCATCTCGTGACGCGTGTACGCCTTCACCGTGCCCGCCGCGATCTGACGTTCGAGCGCCTGATACGCGCCGATCAGGAGCTGCTGGCCGGTCTGGCCGCGCGCATAGAACGTGCGCGACACCTGGGAGCCGCCGAACGAACGGTTGCCTAGAAGGCCTCCGTACTCGCGCGCGAAGGGAACTCCCTGCGCGACGCACTGGTCGATGAGCTTGACGGAGATTTCGGCTAGGCGATGGACGTTGGATTCGCGGGCGCGGAAGTCGCCGCCCTTCACCGTGTCGTAGAACAGACGATGGACGCTGTCGCCGTCGTTCTGATAGTTCTTGGCGGCGTTGATCCCGCCCTGCGCCGCGATCGAATGCGCGCGACGGGGCGAGTCCTGGTAGCAGAAGGAGAGGACGTTGTAGCCCAGTTCGCCCATGGTGGCTGCGGCGGAAGCGCCTGCCAGGCCGGTGCCCACGATGATGACCGTGTGCTTCCGTTTGTTGGCGGGATTCACCAGCTTCATATCGAAGCGATGGCGCTCCCATTTCTTATCGATGGGACCGGCGGGAGATTTTGAGTCGAGATTCATGTCTAACGAAGCAGGCCGAAGAAGACGGAGAGGGGGAAAGAAAGATTTCCAACGGTGACGACTCCCGCGTACAACGCGCTCAACACGGAGCGCAGGCGGTTGTACTTCGGATGCGACAGGCCGACCGTCTGCAGCATGCTCTCAACGCCGTGAAAGAGATGGAGACAAAGCGCCACCATCGACAGCACGTAGAAGAGTATGACCAGCGGATTCTGAAAACCCGTCACCACGTTGTGGTACACGTCCCCGCGTATGAAGTCGGGATGCAGCGCGCCCGCGGTGAAGTGCAGCAGGTGGTAGATGATGAAGAGCAGCAGGAGCGGCCCGCCGTATTTCATGGTGCGGGACGCGTAAGTGGAAGCGTCGTACGCTGTCCGGCGATAGCCCACGGAGCGAGCCGCCATGTTGGTCATGGTGAGGCTGGCCGCGGCCCAGATGTGCAGCAGCACGCTTCCCACCAGGACGCCCCGCGCGCCCCACAAAACCGCCTTGTTTGACTGGAGCATTTCGCCGTAGGTGTTCAGCGCTTCCGGACCCTTGTAGAGCAGCAGGTTGCCGCTCATGTGGATCAGAACGAAGCCGGTCAAAATGACGCCGGTGAGCGCCATGACCACCTTCTTCGCAATGGTGGCGGAGAGAAGGCCGGTGGAGCTCAGAGGTGGGGCTAAGGCAGTCATCGTTTTGAATGAGGTCTCGAGAAGAGCGTATGGACGGGAGACGGCGCGAAGAATGACGACGGCGCGGGATATTCTAGTTGGCCTTGCCGCTTTCCCGGTTTCGAGATTCGCATTCTCGTTGCTCCCCCCGATGGCACAGGGGCCACTCTTCATTCAGATACGCCTTGAAGGCTCCCACGCGCCAAAAGCGCAAGAGGAGGGGCGTCTAAAGCGGGGCGGATCTGCCTCCGGAAAGTCCAGATGAGGGGGTTCCTAAAGCGTCTAAACAACCGTCCCGTCCGGGACCACCGCGTCTTTGGGGACGATGATGATTCCGTCTCGGATGTGCCAGCATGGACCGTCGGCGTGCTCGATCTTCGCTTCGTTCACCAGGCGGACGTTGTTTCCTACTCGTGCGTTCTTGTCGACGATGGCACCCTCGATCACCGAGTTGTCCCCGATCCCGATGGGCGGCCGGCCGGTCGACGGATCTGGGGTCGTCTTCTCGTAGAAGTCGGCACCCAGAATCAGGCTGTTCTTGATCACACAGCCACGACCGATGCGGCTGCGGATCCCGATGAGTGCGCGATCCAGTTCGGCGTCGACGATGATGGAACCTTCGGACACGAGGACGTTCTTCATCTTCGACCCTTCGATCTTGGTCGCGGCGAGGGCACGCGGGTGCGTATGGACCGGCATCTGTACATCGTAAAAATCGAAGTGCGGGACCGGCTGGCACAGGCCGAGGTTCGCTTCGTAGTAAGAGCGGATGGTACCGACGTCTTCCCAGTAACCGGTGAAGACGTGAGACTGGACCTTCAGATCGGCGATGGACTGGGGAATGATGTGTTTCCCAAAGTCCATCGATTCGTTCATCGCCAGAGCTTTCTCGAGAGCGCCGCGTTTGAAGATGTAGATACCCATCGAGGCGAGGAAGCCTTGCCCGCCGCCGGGCAGATCGGACCTCAGCCCTTCGACCTCATCCGCATGGGGCTTCTCATGGAAATGAACGATGCGGCCATCGCCGTCGACTCTGAGGATTCCAAAGCCGGGAGCAGCCGAGGCATCGACCGGCGTGACGCCCACCGTGATATCGGCGTCGGCCGCGAGATGGGTGTCGCGCATTTTGCGGTAGTCCATCTGATAGAGCTGATCGCCCGACAGAATCAGCGCGTCGACGAAGTCATGGTGGCGGATGTGGCGGTTGGAGCGCCTCACCGCGTCGGCGGTCCCCATGAACCACTCCTGCTCTTCCTCGGTTTGCTCGGCCGCGACCAC
>JBDSLN010000397.1:0-5295 GCA_039916365.1 Vicinamibacteria bacterium | reverse complement strand
GGGTTGTAGTAGGCGTTCACCGTCTGCGGCGTCATGTTCCAGAGCGAGCGGTCGACCGGCTTGGGAAAACGATCGAGCTGCAGATGCTCCTGGAATTCGGCAGTGTGCATCGCATTACCGAGCAGATCGGTGCGGCTGATCATCATCGAAGAATAGTCGACATATGCGACTGGGTGGCCGATCCGCGGCTCGAACGCGGCGAGCTTCACCAGGGCCGCCTTGCGGGTGACCTCGTCCATCCACGCGGACTTGGCGATCCTCTCCTGATACGAACCGCGCAGATTCTCGATCAGCTCGGCCATCTGAGCTTCGGCCGCGGGCGGGAAATACTTCGCGACATAGGCCTCGCCAACCGACTCGCCTAGCGCGCCGTTGACCATCTGCACGCCGCGCTTCCAACGATCCCGTTGGGTCTGCACCCCCGACAGCGTCTTCGAATAGAAGTCGAAGCGAGCGTCGTCAAACACTTTGGGCAGCACCGTCGCGTGATCACTGACGAAGTGGAACGCCACATAATCCTTCCACGCCTGCAGCGGCGTGTCGGTGAAGATTTTGCCCATCGCGGTCAGCGAGGTGTTGTTAGTCATCAGCACGGTCGGCGACGAATCGAGCTGCGCGGTCTTGAGCATCAGCGCCCAATCCCAGTCGGGGGCCTTCGCCTGAAGCCCAGCCAGCGTCTGGGGATCGTTGAGCCTGGCGATGTCACGGCTCTCGGCGGGCGACCATTGCACCTTGGCGAGTGCTGTCTCAAGCGCGAAGATGGAGTCGGCCTTGGCGCTTCCATCGGGGATGCCCGCGAGCTCGAGCATGTGCTGGATATAGACGCGATAGGCCTTCCGGAAAGCGTCGAATTTCTCACCCGGCAGCAGGTAGTAGTCGCGCGCCATACCCAGGCCGCCCTGGCCCGCCGCGGCGGTGTAGCGCGTCGGATCGGCGAGGTCGGGAATGATCCCGATGCCCACGGGCCCGGCATAGCCGACGCTTGCGAACAGCACCTGCACGCCGGCCTTGTCGGTCACGCCCGCGATGCGGTCAAGATACGGCTTGAGCGGCGCAGTGCCGCGAGCTTCGATTCCTGCCTCGTCCATCCAGGCGGCATAGAAGTCGCCCAGCTGCTTGCCCTTCGCACCGTACTTCGTGGGATTGCGAGCCATTTCGTCGAGGATCGCGCGGACGTTCACTTCTGCTTCGTCGGTCAGCTTGACGCCGTAGCCTGCCGAGGCGCGGTCGGCCGCGATCTCGGTGCGCGCGTCCCAGCCACCATTGGCATAGGTCCAGAAATCGTCACCGGGCTTCACGGTGGCGCTCTTCGTCGTTGTGTCGACGCCGAAAATGCCATAGCGCGGGCCCTTGGCCGGCACCGACTGCGCGATGGCCGGAGCCGCACCCAGCATCGTCACGCCCGCCAAGAGGCGAGCCAAGTTCTTGATCTTCATGAATGAAAATTCCCCGATAGAAAACTGTGTTAACCGACTATAACGGCCCCCGCAACGGGATTCAGGATCCGGAATGCATCGGCGGCGAATCGTGCGCCGAATCATGTGTTCCATGGATACGCCTTTATTCAAAGCGCCGATTCATCCGCCTGGCTGCGTTGCTAGTCGTTGCCTATTTCCGATATGCGGCCTCCTCGGCGCCTGGAGCTCCGAATCCTCACCCTGATTGAAAGGCCACCGGGCGCAGAAGAATGCTATCCCCTGGCGATCGCCAAAACGCGGTCTTGTTCTGCTACGGTTCGGTGCATCGAACGAGCCAAAGGAGATACCAAGCGATGAAAGCGTTCTTCAGGTTGGGGATGAGCCTCGCCGCCCTCTGTTTTGCAATGCCGGTCCGGGCCGAGGACGACGCGGCAGGCTGCAAGGACCATCCCCTCTTCAATCGCATGCCCGGATATCGCATCAACAGTTGCGAGACCAAAAAATTCGACGCTCGCGATTTTCCAGCGAGCGCCACACTCGACGCGGATAGCCGGGCGGCTAAAGTAGAAACCGTCGAGGGCGTGCAGACCTACATCGTCTATGAAGCTCAGGGCGAGACGGAGCACGCAAGCGGGTTGCAGATCCAACGCAACTATCAAAACGCCGTTCGATCTGTGGGCGGAACGGTGGTGGCGGAGTATGGAGCCGAGAACAGCGGGAAGGCTCTCGTCGACGAGTCGTGGGGCGCGGGCGACCGTGCCACCGTCTTGCGCCTCAGCAAGACCGGCCGGGACATCTGGGTGCATGTTCATCCTTACAATGGTGGCGCCGGTTATGCCCTCTACATCGGCGAGCGCGAAGCGATGCAGCAGGCGATCGTCGCAAACGATGTGCTCGACCGGATCAACAAGGCGGGTTACATCGCGCTGCTCATCAACTTCGACACCGGCAAGCCCACCATCAAGCCGGAGTCGTTTCCGCAACTTGATCAGGTGGCGGTAGCGCTCGAGAAGGCCACGGGTCTGTCGCTTGAAGTCAGCGGGCACACCGATGACTCGGGCTCCCCGGAACTAAACCAGGCGCTGTCCGAAGCGCGGGCAAAGTCAGTGATGAAGTATCTGACCGACAAAGGAGCGGCCGGCGCCCGACTGACAGCAAAGGGCTACGGCCAGACGAAACCCGTGGCTGACAACCGGACAGAAGAGGGCCGCGCGCAAAATCGGCGGGTCGAACTCGTCAAGAAGTAGCTCGTTCCCGTGCTGGACGTGCAGCGCCGACGAGATAGCCCTGCACGTGATGACAACCGGAGGCGGCGAGGTAGGCTTGAGGATCGTTTCTCCTTGAGGCTCCACCAATGAAGAACTCTCTTGCCGTTTTCGCGTTTCTCTCCACGGCCAGCCTGGGCGTCACCTCAGCGCTTCAGGCGGACCAGTTCAAGGTCGAGAAGTTCGACATCAAGGGAGAGGGTGGCACCGACTACATTTCGGTCGAGCCCGATACCGGCCGCGTGTTCGTGGCCCGTTCCACTCACGTCATGGTGGTGGATGGCGCCACCGGCAAAGTCCTGGCCGATATCCCTAACACGCCCGGCGTTCACGGCGCGGGGTTTTCCCCCAAGGCCGGCCACGGTTTCACCACCAACAGCGGCGATGAAACGGTCACGATGTTCGACCTCAAGACGCTGGCCGTGCTCCGGCAGATCAAAGTCGGCCCCGGCCTCGACGGCATCATGTACGACGCGCCCGACGACAAAATCATCCTTACCAATCACAGCCGTCCGAAGGGCACACTGACCGCGATCGACCCGAAGAGCGGCGACATCGTGGCCACCGTGGAGCTTGAAGACACGTCCCCCGAAGGTGCGGCGGCCGACGGCAAGGGCCACATCTTCGTCAACAACGAGAGCAAGAACACGATCCAGGTGATCGACGTCAAGACGTGGAAGGTCACCGCGTCGTGGCCCTTGGCACCCTGCGACGGGCCCACCGGCATCGCCTACGACAAGGACTCGAACCGCCTCTTCGCGGGCTGTAACAAGACGTCGGTCGTGGTCGACGCGAGCACAGGCAAAGTGGTCGCGAGCATCACGAACGGCACGCGAGTGGACGCTCTGGGATGGGATGCTTCGAAGAAGCTGATGTTCATCCCAAACGGCGGCGAGGGCAATGTCACGGTGGTCCATCAGGATTCGCCGGACAAGTACACCGTGGTCGAGACCGTGCCCACGGTCGCGGGAGCGAAGACGATCTGCGTCGATCCGAAGACGCACAACGTCTACCTCTTCCAGCCCGAGCGCGGTCCCGTGCCTCCAGGCGCACCGACCCCGACCCCGCCGCCCGCGGGCGGCCGCGTCCGTCCACCGCAAGGGCCGATCATCGCCGCCTGGTTCGTCGCCATCCGCCCCTAAGCAGGTATAACCTCCAGATATGAAGAGATCGAAAGTTACCTTCGGCATTTTCGGCATGTTCCTGTTCGCAGTCGTGGCGGTATCCGCGCAGACGGCGCAGGTTGCAACACCCTCATCGAGTCTGGTCGCCCGAGGCGAATACCTGACGACACGGGTGGCCATGTGCGTGCAATGCCACTCTCCGCGCGATGAGAAAGGCGAGATCATCGAAGCCCTCCGATTCACCGGGGCACCGATTCCCTTCAAGTCGCCGTATGGCAACAGCGAGTGGGCTGCCGCGGCGCCCAACATCCGTTCTTTCCGGGGTTTCACTGACGAGCAGGCGGTCATGCTGCTCACCGAGGGCCACGCCGGCGATCGCACGCCTCCCCGACGTCCCATGCCGCCATTTCGCATGAGTCAGGACGACGCGCGCGCGATCATCACCTTCCTCCGCGCCCAGTAGTCCTGGAGACAGTAGTTATCACGCCCGTCGCGCCCCGCCCCACGCATCGACGGCCCGGGCACAGGTTCTGGAAGGCCGGTCAGTTCTGGCCGGACGTACGCTTCGCTTCGTTGCGCCAGGCATCGTTCGCGTAGATCGCCACCTCAACGCGGCGGTTCTGCCGCTTGCCTTCCTCGGTTGCGTTGGAGGAGACCGGCTCAGCCTCGCCGCGGCCGCGACTGTTGAGACGCGAGGACATCACGCCATGGGACGCGAGATAATCCGAGGCGGACCGTCCCCGTCGTTCCGAGAGCTGCTGATTGTAGCTATCGGCTCCGTCGGAATCGGTGTGGCCCACGATCATGACGTTGGTCTTCGCTTCGGCCTGCAGACTGTCGGCCAGTTTCCGCAGGTTGGACTGCGCTTCCGTGGTCAAAACCGCCGAGTCGTAGGGGAAGAGAATCCCCGAGTCGAACGTGACCGCGATGCCTTCACCCACGCGCGAGACTTGGGCACCCTCAAGTTCCTGCGAGAGCTTTGCCGCCTGGGCGTCCATTCGCCGCCCGATCAGGGCGCCCGCCGCTCCTCCCACCGCCGCGCCGATGATGGCGCCTCGCGCTGTGGACCCCGTCTTGTGGCCGATGATCGCGCCGAGGACGCCGCCGCCGGCGGCTCCGACCCCCGCGCCTTTCTTCTGCTTGTCACCCCAGCTCGCGCAGCCTGGCGTGGTCGCAAGCACCGCCACCACGGTCCCGGCAGCAATGAAGCAATCGATGCGTTTCATGATTTATCTCCTTTTAATGTCCAGTTCAGGCTACCGTCTCGGCTGCCGAGAGGATCTGGTTTGGGTTTCGCGGTGAGCAGCGTCCTCATTCACCGTCATCGATCGCAGCATGCGCGTGAAGGTCCTCGACATCGTGTCGTTGCCGCCGCCGGGTTCAATGGAGAGGGCGTAGATCACGTGGCTGTCGGAAAGGCCGCGGGTCACGACCGTCACGCGCTCTTCCTGTCCGGTGACCGGCGAACGGCCGGAGAGCACCACCGAG
>JBDSLN010000396.1:0-3299 GCA_039916365.1 Vicinamibacteria bacterium | reverse complement strand
TCAAGATCCCGCGGAGCTCGGCGATACCCAGAACGTTGAGGACCGCGTCATGCTGACGACCCGTCGCATGATCGATGACGAGCAGATCGGTGGTGCCCGCGACCTTGACGGCACCGCGGCCGAGCGCTTCATGCGCTTCCGCGAGCGTGGTGGGGGAGAACGCCAGGCTCATTTGTCGGATACGCCTTCGGCGGCTCGTTGGCCGGTCAGCACTTCGACGGCACGGAAGATCCGCTCGTATCCCGTGCAACGGCATAACGTCCCGGAGACGAACTCACGAACCTGGGTCCGCGTCGGTTGCGGATGCTTATCCAGCAGCGCTCTAATCGTGACGATCATGCCGGGTGTGCAAGCCCCGCATTGAGCGCCGCCTTCCGTCGCGAAGACACGCTGAAGCTCGCTGACTTGTTCGTAAGGTGCAATGCCCTCAATGGTGGTGATCGAAGCACCTTCGCACTGGAACAGCGGCACGAGGCATGAGCACACCGCCTCGTTATTCATAAGCACGGTGCAGGCACCGCATTCGCCCTCGCCGCATCCTTCTTTCGAGCCCGTCAGGCCCAGGTCGCGGCGGAGGACATCCAGCAAACGCGCCATGGGCGCGCCTGCGACTTCGGTGGCCTTGCCGTTGACGGTGAATTTGATCGGAGTGCTCATACGGTTTTTGGAGCGCGTGCGCGCGAGGCCTCGAAGATCCGCTCAGGAGTGGCGGGGATCGCGGAGAGGGCTAGGCCGGTCGCGTTCTCGATCGCCTGAAGCAACGCCGGAGCGCCGCCGTCCATCGGAAGTTCGCCCACCCCCTTGGCGCCGAACGGGCCGCTCGCGGTTGGGTTCTCCAGGAGGATCGTCTCCATGTCGGGCGTGTCAGCCATGGTGGGAATCAGGTAGGTCTGGAGCCGGTCGTTGAGGTAGCGGCCATCCTTCATCTTGACCTCTTCCAGATACCCCCAGGCAAGGGCCTGAAGCGTTCCGCCCTCGACCTGACCTGCGCACAGGACCGGATGAATGACGTGGCCGACGTCGCTCACGGTCGTGAGCTTGGTGACCCGTGTGACGAAGGTGTCGGGATCGACTTCAACCTCAACGACATTCGCGCCCCAGCCATAGGCAGCGTAGGCGTCACCTTCATAGGTTTCCTCGTTGAAGGCGCTGCCGGGTGTCGGTTCGAAGGTCGCTTCACACGTCAGCGACCCGTAGATCTTGATATACAGACCAGCAATGTCCGCGAACGGGGTTTCACTGCGGTCGGTCACGAAGGACCCACCTTGAAGGATCACGCTGGCCGGAGCCGTGCCTGCCTGCTGTGCCGCGAACGTACAGAGAGTCTGCCGTAGTTTGGCTCCCGCCCGACTCAGGAGACTGCCGACAACCATGACGGTGCGCGAAGCCACCGTCGGGCCGGAATCTGGGACCGCCGCAGTGTCTGGGGTGTGAACGACCACATCATCAAGGCCCACGCCGATCGCGTCCGAAACGATCTGTTTGAAGATGCCTTCCGTCCCTTGCCCGAAGTCCGTGGACGAGGAGAGAACTTCGATCTTCAGGTCGGCGCGCAAACGGACGGCGCCCTTGGACATCATGCGCCGCTCGCCATTGCCGGTGAAGCCGGAGCCGTGCCAGAACAGCGACAGGCCGATCCCTCGAAGAGCCTTGCCATCATCCTGACGAATCGCGCGGGCGGCTTCGTTCGCGGCGTAGCGCTCCACGAAGTTGGTTGCCGCGCGCGCCTTCTCCAAAACCGCGACTGCACTCACGCTCTCCCGGAGGACCTGTCCCGTGGGCGTGAGATCGCCTTTTTGATAGGCGTTGCGACTGCGCACAGCGTGAGGATCGACGCCGAGCGCGCGTGCGATCTTGTCCATCTGTCGCTCGACCGCGAAGAGACTTTGCGGCGCGCCGAATCCTCGGAACGCGCCATTGGGAGCGGTGTTGGTGGCGAGGACGCGCCCGCGGATCCGGACATTGGGACAGGAATAGGCCCCCGCCGCGTGAAGGACCGCGCGGGAGAGCACAACGGGGGACAGGGTCACGTAAGCGCCGCCATCGAGCACAACTTCGATGTCCATGGCCACGAGCGATCCGTCGCGCTTCACGGCCGTCCGATGGCGCACCCGCGATGGATGGCGTTTGGTGGTCGCGACGATGTCTTCCTGACGCTCGTAGAGAATCTTGACCGCTTTGCCGCAGGCACGCGCAAGGATCGCCGCATGGGCCGCGATCATGTCGGGGTAGTCCTCCTTACCTCCGAAGCCCCCGCCGGTCACGGACTGACGTACCCGGATCGCCCGGTCGCCCAGGTCGAAGAGATAGCTGAGCGCCTTGTGCACGTAGTAGGGGCACTGGAGCGAGCCGATAATGTCCACGCCTACGAAGGTGCCCGCCGCGTCCAGCATCGGTGTTGCGATGATGCCGTGAGGCTCGATGTAGGCATGCTCTTGATGGCCGGTGGCGTAGTCGCCTTCCACGATCAATTCGGCGTTCGCGAAGGCCTGGTCCACGTCTCCGCGCGAGATATTGCACGTCGCGAGAATATTGAGCGCGCCGTCGGTGCGGGGATCGCCGGCCAACGCGTCGTCCAGAGTGAGCACGGGTTTTTGAACCTCGTACTCAACCCTCACGGCCTTTGCGGCGGCCGTGGCTCTCGCGAACGTGGGTGCGACGACCAAGGCAACTGCTTCAGCCACGTGATTTACGCGACCTTCGGCAAGAACCGGCCAGTCGTCTTGAATCAGGTGGACGGAGTTCCGTGGGCCCACATCTTTGGCAGTCAGGACCTTCGCGTCCGGGTCGCTTGCGGCCGACCCATCGATGGACACGATCCGAGCCGATGCGTGCGGCGAACGGACAGTCACTCCATGGAAGCAACCGTTCTCCGGAAGATCGTCCAGATACAGAGCCTGGCCCGTGACCTTGGCCAGGCCGTCAGGCCGCAGGACGCTCCTGCCGACCGCGTTGAACTGATCCATCAGAGCGACTCTAGCCCCTTCCCGCACGATCGCTGATGACCGCTGTGGACAGAAGTGCCCCGAGGCAGGCTCCGCGCTCTGATGCTTTCGCCGCGCAGGCTTCGAGTGCGAAATGGCCGCCCCGGGAACGGGGGACGGCCTTGTCTACTTCAGGCCCGGGATCGCGCCTTGTTCCTCGGCGGAGGTCACAATCTTGAGCGAAAACGGCGGAAGGCCGACTTCATCGAAGGCCGCGAGCAACTCGGTCGCGTCGACCCGATCTTTCAGATCCTGGTAGCGCACGTGAACCGTGACTTTGCCGCTGGCCCGCTCGGCGACCACGCTGTCGAGCCA
>JBDSLN010000395.1:0-3508 GCA_039916365.1 Vicinamibacteria bacterium | reverse complement strand
GAACAACACCGGCATGATGATGAAGGTGTTGTGCTTGGAGCGGTTCTTGGCATCCTTCGCCAGCGCCGGGTCAGGCTCGCGACCGGCGATCCGATCCGCGATCATGGCGCGCTGGGCGGGGAGGATTCGCTGCCAGACGTTGGCGACCATGATCGTCCCAAGGACAGCAGCCTCCAGAAGAAACGCCGCGCGCCCGGCGATCCGCTGAGTGAGAAACCACGCGAGGCCAACCATCAGCGCGTAGCAGAGCGCTCCTCCAAGGGCGGCCGACTTTCCCATCGGCGAACGCCAGAGCAGGTCGTAGACCAGCCAGCCGACGATGATCGCACCGAGCGCCAGGCCAACGCCGTAGGCCATCGTCATCTCTTCGCCAGCAACATCGACCATGAGACCGCCGGAGAAGTAGACGAGCCACAACAGGATCAGCCCGGTGATCCAGGTCATCGCCGCTTCCCACCGGAACCAGTGCAAAGTCTTGGGCATGGGTGAAGGCACTTTGATCTTGTCGACCAGATAGAACCCGCCGCTGTGCACCATCCAGACCTTGCCGCCCGGATTCGCTTCCGCATCTTCGAACTGGACGTCGAGCCAGGTGAAATACCAGGTTTGGCCGATCCACAGGATGCCCGCGAAGATGTGGGCCCAGCGCGTGATCAGCGTCGCCCATTCTGTCCATTCCATGCGCGCTAGCTTCCTCGGTAAGTGCTGTAGCCGAACGGGCTGAGCAAAAGAGGAACGTGGTGGTGCTGAGTCGCGTCCGTGATCTCGAAGATGATCGCGACCTCCGGGAAGAATGCGGCGACACCCCGTGCCGTGAAATAGGCGGCGGTATCGAATGTGATGCGATAGCGGCCGATATCGATCAGTCCGTCGACTAGATCAGCAATCCGCCCGTCGGCGTTCGTGACGCCCGATCCGATCATTTCGCCCTTGCCATCGATCAGGCGCTCCAGCCGCACCGCGATACCCACTGCAGGCTTCCCGAGAGACGTATCGAGAACGTGGGTGGTGATGGGTGACTTCACTCCGGATTTCCCCTCTGGTGAGGTTCACCCAGAAGTTTCTCGAGCCGCAGACGCGTGATTTTCATCTGCTCCCCCGCTGCCACCTTGAGTTCCACGCTGTGTTCGTTGCTCAGGCGCGCACCCAGCAACTCAAGCATCTCCGAGGCGGTCTTTCCTGAGGCGCAAACGATAAAGATGTAACCGAACCTGGCTTCGTAGTCGCGGTTGGCCTTGGCCAGTTCACCGAGAACCGACTCCGAGGCCGCGGACACCGCGGTCTGTTCTTCACTTGACCATCCGTGCGTGAGGGGGAAGCGGACCTTCAAGGACTGTTGATCACCGATACGCGGATGGTGCGAGAACGCTTCAAGGATGTCCTCGCGCGAAGCTTTCGCCCATTCGCGCTCGGCCGCCGCCATCAGGTCGCCTGCCTCATGGAACGGCCGCGCTGCTGCAACGTCTCTGGCCCAGCCCGCACAGCCGCAGCAGCGGAACAGCGCGGCCTCAGCTTCCGCCGAGGGCGCGTGGTTAAGCCAGGCGAGCGCGTCCATAGAGCCTCAGTCTGGAAACACCGCCGTCAGGGTAGATCTTCATGCGAACGTGCGTGATCGCGTCATGTCGCGCGATGCCCTTGGTGATCAGATGGCGCCGATGCGGCCGCAACTTCTGTTGGGGCAAGAGCGGCGAAAAGGCGACGCGGTTCTGAGCGAAGTCCTCGACCGTCGCCGCGGGCGCGAAGGCGCCTTCCAAGGCGGCGCTGTCTGGATAGTTGCCTTTGAAGTGATTGGTGTCGATCTCGATCTTCTCGACCTTACCCAGCGTTCCAAGCCGGAGAATTACCCAGTCGTGCCCGGGGCCACGGCGACGGCGCGACTCCCAGCCCTCGCCCATGTTCGGGGCGCGGCCGGGGAGCAGCAGGTTGTTCTTGACCCCGAAATGCTCGTCGCTTGCGAGCAAAGCGCGGCCGCCATTCTCCATGGCGGCGAGATCCACGACGCCACGCTTCTTCGTCCAGTCGACCGCGACCTCGCCGAAGACCCGCAGGCGCGCCACACCGCCATCCGGATAGATGTGGAATCGCAGATGAGTAACCGGACGGTGAATCGTGATCGGAAAACGATTGTGACTGTTCCCCGAAAGCACAACCGGACTCAGGATCGAACTCCAGGGAAGCTTCTCGACATTCCTGGCCGTCACCGCGCCGGAGAAATCACACGCGTCGATCGAGGCCTTCTCTGGAAAATTCCCGGTGAAAAAGGCGGTGTCGATATCGACGCCGTGAATCGCGCCGCGACGTCCAAGTTGCACAACGCACCAGTCGTGACCGGGGCCGCGCTTCCGACGGCTCTCCCAGCCGTCCATCCATTTGCCGTTTGGGGTGAACTTACAGGCGATGAAGATTGCCTCTTCGCGCTTCAGCAGGTTGTGCCGTGACGCGAAGAACTCGTCGTTGGCGAACAGAACACGGCCACCCAGGCGGGCGGAGGCGAGATCGGTCAGGGTCGTGAAGTCTTCGCTCACAAGAGGTCTCCATGCGGACCGTCGAAAGACCCATGATCGTACACCTTAAGGCCCCGGACGTAGGTCTGTTTGACCACGCCCTTCAAGGTCATTCCGAGATAAGGCGTCAAGGGATTCTTGTGAAGGACTGCGTCGGTCTCAACGCGGTAAGACGCCTCGGGATCGAAAACAACCAGGTCGGCGTCCATGCCCGCGCTCAGACTTCCTTTTCGCAGCTCTAGACCCGAAAGTCGCGCGCTGTTGTACGACATCCACCGCGAGATATCGCCCAGAGTGAACCCTCGCGCCACCGCCTCGGTCCAAACCGCCGAGAGGGAGAACTGGACGGACGCGATGCCGCCCCAGGCCGCCATGAAGTCGCCGCCGCCTTTCGTCTTCAGGTCCGGCGTGCTTGGTGAGTGATCTGAGACCACGACATCCACAACCCCATCGCGAAGCGCCTGCCATAGACGTTCGCGGTTTTCGTGCTCGCGGATCGGGGGAGCGCACTTGTAGGCGGGACTTCGATCCGGAATCGTCTCTGCCTCGAAAGTCAGATAGTGCGGACAGGTTTCCGCGGAGAGGGGTAAGCCTTCCGCTTTCGCCGCCGCAACAATTTCGATTGCATCTGAAGACGATAGATGGACGATATGGGTCCGGCATCCCGTCTCGCGACAGAGCGACACCAGCAGCCTTATGGCGTCGTTCTCCCAGGCGCGAGGACGTGAGGCGAGGTAGTCGCGATAGTCGATCGCGAATGTCGGCGAGGCGCAGCACGCGCCCATTAGTTCGGCATGTGCGAGGAGGGGCCGTCCCGCATCTTCGAGCGCGTTCATTGCGGCGCGTAGCGTGATCGCATCCGACGCCGGGAACTCGTCGATTCCCGAATGGACAAGGAACGCCTTGGCTCCTCGCGCGCCCGCCGCCATCAGCCCCGTGAGGTCGTCGATATTGCCGGGAACGACTCCGCCCCAGAACGCGCAGTCCACCCAGACTTTGCCGCG
>JBDSLN010000394.1:0-4430 GCA_039916365.1 Vicinamibacteria bacterium | reverse complement strand
AAATACTCTCCGTCCACGAAATAGCCGGTCGCGGTGTCGGCCACCTGCAACGAAGGATGCAGCGTCTTGAGAATCTCCTGGGCGCGGTCTTCGAGCACCGCAGGAGGCTTATCCATCGGCACGTATTTGATGATCGAGTTGTGCATCCCCAGGAAGATGATCGACAAGGTGACGGCTGCGGTGATCAGGGCGCTGACCCAGACGAGCCGCGAAGAGGGAAGACCTTCATCGCCCGACGCCGCGACCATTTCCGGCGAAGGCGTTTCACCCGCGAGCAGTGCGGCCGTCAGGGGATCGGCTCCGGGCAGTGAGCCTGCGACCGCGAGAGCGGATGAGGGACGAGCGCGCGGATCCTTGGCGAGACAGCGCATGATCGCGGACTCGATCGCCGGATCCAGCGTGGGCACGATCTGGGTGGGCTCGACCGGAGTCTCCTGCTCGTGTTTGCGGAGGAGCTCGACGAAGGTTTTGCCCTCAAACGCTTTCTTGCCCGTGAAGATCTCGTACAGAACGAGTCCGAGCGAATAGATGTCGCTGCGTGCGGTGACCTCGCGTCCGCTGAGCTGTTCGGGTGACATGTAGGCAGGCGTTCCAGAACGGACGTCGCCCTGAGCGATCTCGTCGGCAATGCCGGCGAGGCCGAAGTCGGTAATGCGCACCTTGCCCCGACCGTCGATCATGATGTTTTCGGGCTTGATGTCCCGATGCAGGACACCGCGATCATGGGCCGCTGCGAGTCCGGCGCAGAGCTGACGCGCGATCTCGAGGCCCTTGTCTTCAGGCAGTCGCCCAATGCGACGAAGCAGGGAAGCGAGGTCATCGCCGTCCACGAACTCCATCGCCAGGTAGTGGAGGCCGTCCACTTCACCGATGTCGTACATGCGGCACACGTTGGGATGGGAGACCTGTCGGGCCACCCGCACTTCGTTGTAGAAACGATCGACGCGATCAGGATCGGCACCAAACGACTCGGGCAGAAACTTCAGCGCGACCGGCTGGCCGAGGCGAAGGTCGTCGGCCCGGTAAACCTCACCCATGCCGCCCTTGCCCAGTAACCCGACGATGCGGAAGCGATCGGCTACGATCTGGCCAGGAGAAAAGCGACCGTCGCTCGGTTGAGAACTGGTGCGGGTGCGTGACGCCGTCCGATGATGGCTCTTCGCCAAAGAACCGCTGGAGCCCGACGGCGAGGCGGGTGCCTCCAAAGGCTCAGGCCGCGTGCCCGTGTTCAGTGTCTCTTCTTCTTCGTCCGGCGCCATTGTTGTGACTCTAGATGTTTCACCAAGGGGGCGCGATATCAAGGCTCGTCGGCGCAAGTACTCCTTTAGCGATCGCCGTTGGTTCCCCCACGGCTGGGCGGCGTACCGAGTCCGTACTTCTCAACCTTGCGCGTCTTCATATTGAAGACGTCGCCATGCGACAGAACGAAGTAGGGCTTCTCCCATGGCTGATACGTCCGCGTGTTGTCGTGGACGGCCACCTTCCATCGACCAAAGACTTCAAACGCGTCGCCTTTCACGATGATGGCGGTATCTTCCGAAAGCCCTATCCCGAGATACTCCGGGTACTTCTTGATCACGGGGATAAGGTCGTCCCAGCGATAGCGTGAGTTGATGTGCTGATCGATCGCCGAGTGTCGGAGCATGGCGAAGCCGTGCTGATGATTGGGCTCGACGGTCATCATGACGTCTGGGCCTTTGGTATCACCGCGCACCAGATAGTCGCTCTGAATGGTGGCCCCGGCCGAACTGCCTCCGATCACGCCGCCACGCTCCAGCACCTTCCGGAACTCGGTGAGCGTCCGCGTGTCCATATATGAATCCACCATGTTCCACTGGCGTCCGCCGTCGAACCAGACCGCGTCGGCGTCGAGAAGCGGCTTCACGAACGTCTCGGTGTCGGCCACCTTCGGATCGGCGGTGTGAAGCATGACCACGTTGGTCAGGCCGCGCTTCTTCCACTCGGCGAGCACCTTGGCTTCTTCATAGACGCGGAGCGTTCCGTCGGCGTTCCGATTGCCGCCGTTGGTCGGGACGATCACGAACTTCTTCGTGGGCCCGCCCGCCAGCTCAATAAACTTCTGCGGAACGCCCGAGCTGTCCTGCATGTTTCCGCCAACGATAAACAGCGTGCCCTTCGCGGGACCGTAGTCGGGCGTTGAAAGGCCGGCCGTCTGCGCCACGGCAGTTGCTGCAAACAGCGCCGCAGACAGAGCGGCGGTTCCGCCAAGGCGGACGAGAGATGAAAGCATGTTTCTCCTTAGGTTTGGGCATGATAACGAACACCCTGTCCGACATCATGCCGACACGCCCGTGAGCGGGGCACGTGCCTTGCGCGCATTCCACGGCGACTGGGCGACGACGGGTGGCTAATTGACCTTCACGACGTCACCGGAGGCCAAAATCTCCACTGATTCGGCGGTCTCCAGATCCGCCGCGACACCCCGATGCCGTCCGTGCTCCTTGGCCTTATAGAGCGCCTCGTCGGCCATCTGCAGGGCACCCGCGATCGAATGCACGAACGACGGAATGAGGCTGACTGCTCCGATGCTGAGATGTATGGCACCGGCCGAAGCCACCCCGGGAACCTCGACGCTGTTCATCGCGCGAAGGGTGCGGGTCACGAACTGCTGGGCTCCGTTCCAGTCGACATTGGGCAGCAGGAGGGCGAACTCATCACCGCCATACCGCGCCACCAGTTCGCCGGGACGACGCCACAATCGGCGAAGGGTCTGGGCCACTGCGTTCAGGCAGGCGTCTCCGCCCGCGTGGCCACGATGATCGTTGAATGCCTTGAAGTGGTCGATGTCGGCGATCGCCACGGTGAGCCGGCTGGACGATCTGGCGAGCCGTCGCCATTCCTCCTTGATCACCTCATCGAACCTTCGGCGATTGGCGATGTCGGTCAGAACATCGACCGTCGCCTGTCGTTCGAGAAGATCCCGCGCAGACTTGAGCTCGAGATGGGTGCGCACGCGAGCCCGGACGATGTCGGGATTGATGGGCTTCACGATGTAGTCGACACCACCGGCCTCGAACCCGCTCGACTCATCTTCGGCCCCGTCGAGCCCGGTCACAAAAATGACGGGAATCATGGCGGTTGCCTCGTCGGCGCGGAGTCGGCGACAGACCTCAAGGCCATCCATTTCCGGCATCATGACGTCGAGCAGGATCAGGTCGGCGGAGGGCGCCAACTCGAGCGCTCGCTTGCCCGTGCTCGCCACGAGCACTCGATGAGTCTGGCCAAGCACGGCAACCAGGAGGTTGACGTTGTCCTTCTCGTCGTCCACGATCAGGACGCAGCAATGTTCGAGATTCGGGTGGTTGGCGCGCAGCACACTCCAACAATACCGGGCTGTCCCAGCCACCGTGGCTCCTCCCAACGCGGGGGTGAGGACTGGCACATTCGGCCGGCGCGAGGTCGGCGAACAGAATGTCCTCCTACGGCGCTAAGAAGCTGACAGCGCGGCGAGCTTCGTTTTCCACTCCGCGGCCTGGGCGTCGTGACTCTTACTAGGCTCCGCCTTGCTCCAGGCTTCATACATCGAAACCAGCCACTCGATGCATTCCCTCCGCTTGCCCTTGGGAATACCCTGCGCCGTAGCCATGACGCGCTCGGCCTCGATGAACTCCGGCTCGGCCGCCGCGTAACGCTTCTGTCCGACCAGCGTGCGGGCCAGCACGGTGCGCGCGCGAGCCAGATACCACGTGCCTTTTCCGGTCGTGCGTTCGTACATGGAAATGCCCTGCCGGATCAGCGGCTCGGCCGCGGAGAGGTCACCGCGCGTTCGAAGCAAGGCCGCGAGGTTACTCAGGTCGGTCGCGATGCTCTGATGGTCGCCCTTGTAGAACCTCTGACGCATCGCAATTGATTCGCGGAAAAGGGACTCCGCTTGTTTGGAGTCTCTTCCTTGAAGCATCAAGGCTAGATTGTTCAGCGCGGTCGCGACATACGGATGTCCATCGGGGAAAAGTCGCCGTCTCATGGCGAGGGTTTCGCGCTGAAGGGTCTCCGCCTCCACCGTACGCCCCAGTTTCTCGAGCACGCTCGCAAGGTTGTTGATCCCACCCGCGACGTACTGATGGTCGCCTGGCAGCAGGCGACGATTCATCTCGAGCGATTCACGGAACAGAGGCTCGGCCTCTTCCAGCTTTCCTTCTGCGGTCAGCGCCACCGCGAGATTGTTGATGCTGGTGGCGGTCTCCGGATGGTCACCCTGGAAGAGCCGACGATTCATCGCGATTGACTCGCGGTAGAGAGCCTCGGCGGCCTTCAGGTCTCCCTGATCGTTCATGAGGTCGCCGAGGTCGTTGATACCGACCGCGGTCTGAGCGTTGTCGCCTGGGTAGAGTCGCCGATACATGGCGAGCGACTCACGCAGCAGGGGATCCGCCGCCTTGTGATCGCCCTTGTCCGATAAGGCGGTCGAA
>JBDSLN010000393.1:0-3610 GCA_039916365.1 Vicinamibacteria bacterium | reverse complement strand
CGTCGTTCAGGTTGCGGGAACGGTGGTCCTGCTCATTTCGTCAGGGCTGCTGCTCCGCAGTTTCCACGAACTCCAGCAGGTTGACACCGGCTTCGTCGCGGAGAAGGTCATGACGATGCGCATTGATCTGCCGTCGGCGAAGTACGGATCGATTGGACAGACCGACGAGAAGCGCGTCCAGTTCGTGAGCGATCTCATGAAGCGGTTGCAGGCTTTGCCCGACGTTGCTGCGGCGGCGATGGTGACGAGTCCGCCGCTTTCCGGCGGTCCGACCTTCATCATGCGCCTGGAAGGGAGCCCAGACGTCACCCCGAGCAGCGCACCGGTGACGCGCTACCGCACCATCTCGCCGGACTACTTCAAAGTCATGGGGATTGCGCTGGTTCAAGGGCGTTTCTTCACCGAGCAGGATGCGCCCGGCGCTCCGAGGGTGGTCATCATCAATCGAACCTTTGCGAAGAAGTTTTTTCCGGAGACCGAGAATCCGATCGGCAAGCGCATGGAAGTTGGCCTTGACGATCCGCCGCGCTGGGCAGAGGTTGTGGGTGTCGTGGCCGACGTGAAGATAGACAGTCTGGAAGCCGAGACCCCGGTGCAGGCCTATGAGCCGTACCACGAGTTCTCTTTCAACAACATCACCATCGTCGCCCGATCCGACAAGGATCCCGCGGGTCTGGCCGCAGCCATGCGTAAGGAAGTGCTGGCGATTGATCCTCAGCAACCGGTGCACACCCAGAAGACGATGGCGCAGATCGTCGACGATTCGCTTGGCCAGCGTTACTTCTCACTTCTTCTCGTTGGGGTGTTCGCGCTCGTTGCGTTGTTGCTCGCGAGCATTGGGCTCTATGGAGTCATCTCCTACGGCGTCGCCCAGCGCACACGCGAGTTCGGGGTGCGGCTCTCGATCGGCGCCAGCAGCCGGGACATCGCCTCGATGGTGCTGAGCCAGGGATCCCGCTTGATTGGGCTTGGACTCGTGATCGGCGTCGTTGGAGCGGTGTTCTCAGCACGGCTCTTTCAGTCCCTGCTCTTTGGCGTCGGCGCACGCGACCCGTTCACCTTCCTCTCGGTGATCGTGTTGCTCAGTGTGGTGGCCGTGACGGCGTGCCTCGTGCCCGCTCTTCGAGCAGCGAGCGTCAATCCGCTCGACGCCCTTCGCGACCATTGACCCAGGTGCCCTTCGCGCTGCCCTACTTCCTCCTGAGCGTCGCCTTCCCAAACTCCGACCACGTGCCGTCTTTGGCTTTGGTGCTGTCCACGACTTCCAGCCCGCCCTTGGGCAGAAGCGTATAGACCGTCTTTCCGTTCGCGCCCCAGAGAGACGTCATCGACGTTTCATTCGCGGCCGCCTGAATCGAATGCTTGGCCCCGCCGTTGTCCCACCACATGGCATTCAGACTTCCTTGACCGAGATCCTCGTACATCGCCATGCCCTCGAAGAGAACGCGCGGATCGCTCGTCACGACATTGCGCCAGTTCAGTTTGAAGAGCGGGCGTCCAAGGGTTGGCTCGACCTCCAACTCGACGTGCGAGTCGCGCTTCATCAGCTGGCCGGTCCCGATCCATCCGCCTTGAAGTTTGTTCATGAACGAGTCGGAAGCCAAGGTCTTTTCTCCAATGCGGTGATACTGGCCGTCGAAGGACGTGGTCCAAGTCTTGCCCAGATCGGTTGAGCTTTCCCAGTGCTGCCGCACCAGAATCGGGCTCATCGGCGTCCAGGTGATGCGGTTGCGGAGGGGAGGTTTGCTCGGGTCGGGCTGAGGAACGTCGGCCTCCATCACCATGCTGCCTCCGACCAGGCCGCCCGCCAGGTCAAGCCGCGCCCCGGTGGTATCCACCCAGGTTTGATGCCACTTGCCGTCCGGCCCCACGGAGTTGAGGCTCTGACCCACGTAACCGCCCGGACCGGACGCCCAGCTCTCATGAAGAACGCAGCCCCGGTCGATCAGCGTGATCCGACTGACCCCGGCGAACTGTCCCTTCGGCGCGAGCACGTCCCACTGCCCGAGCCAGAAATCAAACTCTCGACTTTTGGGATCGGTGCAGCCTTGACGGGGTGGAGGACCTTGCGGTGCCTGGGTGGGCGTCGGGGTCTGCGCGCTCGAGAGTCCGGCGGTCAGAATCCAGGAAGCAAGGACGGCTCGTCGTGATGCGCGCATGGGGTCTCCTCAAATTGGGCGAACTGAAGAGAATCCTAGGCCCCCGTCGCCTGGCCCGCTATCAAGATCTTGCAGCCAGCATCGTTCTGCAGGTCGAGGGGGTCTGATTGAACGAGCGCACGAAGGCGGCCGAGAAGTGGGTGTGGCTGGAGAAGCCAAGATTGAAGGCCAGAGTCGTCAGATCGGTGTTGGGCCGTTCGAGGGTTTCGAGGGCGGCGCGCAAACGGACATCCAGAAGGTGGCGGTGGATGGTGCCGCCCGTGGCTTTCCGAAACGCCCGACAAAGCCGGAACTCGGACACACCCAGAGCGCTGGCGAGGCGTGACAACGGCCAGTCCTCTTCCGGGTGACTCGAAATCAGCGCCCGGATTTCAGCAGCCACCTCAAGGCTTTCCGAATCCACCCGGCTCGTCTGTCTGTGCCGTGCGGCAACCGACGTCACGATGTCATCGAGCAGGGCGTAGATGCCTTCGTCGGTTTCACGCACCGCCGCTCCCGCCAGAGCGCGCCGAAACACACGTCGCTGCGCCAGGTACATTCGATTCGAAATGGCCGTGCTCGCGAAGGAGAATGGTCCGCGCGTTCCAGGTTCCAGGCAATTAACCAGCACTGCCTCGATCGCGACCCGGCGGGGCACCGCGAACCAGTCGCTCCGGTCGCCCTCTTCGCTGACCATGCCGCGGTCGTAGATCTGCCCGCGGTTATAGATCGTGGCCGTCGTCTGATCCGCGACGAACGCCGCTCCGCCCGAATGACGAATCCTCACGCTGGTTCGCGGAAAGACGAAGATGTCGTTTTCGATCGGCCCGGTGTCGCGGAAGTTCCGGTGCGATGGAGGACATCGGAACGAGCCGATCATGGTTCCATCGCCGCGATGGATGAGGGTATCGAGAGGCGTCGCTGCCGCGTGGGTCATGGCTACGCTAGGCCGCGACGAACGCTTCTAGAATCCGTCGTCCCTGATCGGAGCCGAGGATGGATTCGCTGGCGCGTTCCGGATGGGGCATGAGCGCCACCACGTTGCGGCCCGCGTTGCAGATGCCCGCGATGGAGTTACGGCTTCCGTTCACGTTGGCTTCGTCGGTGATCTGGCCGGAGGGATCGCAATAGCGGAAGACCACGCGCCCCTCGGACTCCACGCGCTTCAGCGCTTCGTCATCGAGGTAGATGTTGCCGTCGCCATGAGCGATGGGAAGCGTCACCACGTCACCCTGAGTCAGACCCTTGGTCGCGACGGTGTTGGTTGCTTCGATGCGGACGTGAACCCGCTGCGAGAGGAACTTCACGTTCTGATTGCGCAACATCGCGCCATCCAGAAGACCCGCTTCCTGAAGAATCTGGAAGCCGTTGCAGATGCCGAGCACTCGGCCGCCCTTCTGCGCGAACTCGATCACCGAACTCATCACGGGGGAGAACCGCGCGATGGCGCCGGTGCGGAGATAGTCGCCATA
>JBDSLN010000392.1:0-3587 GCA_039916365.1 Vicinamibacteria bacterium | reverse complement strand
CGCCGGACGAGATCAAGAAGATGGAGGAAGAGAAGACCGGCCTCGTCGACATCTCTGAGTTCCTCGACATCAAGGAAGTAGATCCGATCTACTACGAGGGTGCCTCCTACCTCGCTCCGGAGAAGGGCGGCGAGAAGGCTTACCGCCTTCTCTGCGACGCCATGAAGAAGACCGGTCGGGTCGCCGTCGCGAAGTGGGCGGCACGCGGGAAGCAGTACCTGGTGCTTCTGCGGCCGGTGAAGAACGTCATCGTGCTCCAGCAGCTCCACTACCCTGATGAAGTCCGAGCACTCGACGAAGTGCCGGTAGGCACGGCGGAAACGAAGGAGAACGAGCTGAAGCTCGCCGTTCAGCTGATCGACCAGATCACGTCCGCGGAGTTCAAGCCCGCGAACTACGAGGACGAAGTGCGCAAGCGCATGCAGGCCGCTATTGATCGGAAGATCCAGGGCCAGGAAGTATCGGCCGCCCCCGAACAGCCGCGCGCGCAGATCGTCGACATCATGGAAGCGCTCAAGGCTTCGCTCGCCGCAAAGAAGGAACCCGCGAAGGTCTAGCCCGTGGTGGCCTTGGCGGCGCATTCGGGCGAACAGAAATACGCGTTCGATCCCTGGTATCGGCCGGCGATCGCGGAGGACATCGCGATGTGGACGCCGCAGACGGGATCCCTCACCAGTTCCTCGATCTGCCCAGGCGAAGCCGCACTCGCTCGATCTGTCAAGGGATCAGAACGCGTCGACGGGCCGGTAGGCCGCACGCCCTGAACCAATCCGCCGAAGAACGCGCGCAGCACCATCCCTCCCAGTCGGAAGATGAACAGGAAGACGATCGCGCGGAAAAGAAAGGCCAGGACACCCATCGGCTCTCAATTCTGACGGGATGCACCCGTCGGAGATGAACCGGGCTAAAGGGTCAGGCCCGACCAGCGAAGGACCGCGGCGCCCACGGTAAAGCCGGCACCCACTGACGTCATCAGGAGCGTGTCGCCCTTCTTCAGGCGCTTTTCCTCCAGAGCGGTGTAGATCCCCAAAGGAATGGTGGCGGCCGTGGTGTTGCCGTACTTCGAGATGTTTTTGATGACCTTCTCGTCGGGCAATCCAAGCCGCGCCTGCGCCGCTTCGATGATGCGAATGTTGGCCTGATGCGGAATGAAGAGGTCAATGTCGCTGTTGGTGAGGCCGGCTTTTTCCACCGCGGCGACGGACGCCTCTGCCATCTTGCGCACCGCGTACTTGAAGACCGCCTGACCTTCCTGCTTCACGTAGTGCATCCGCTGGTCGATGGTTTCGTACGAGGGCGGATGCTTGCTTCCGCCCCCGGGCATCTGAAGATGGGTTGACCCCGTGCCATCGACTTCGTGCGTGAACGCGATGAGTCCGTCGCCCTCTTCGGAGGGTTCGAGCAGCACGGCACCCGCGCCATCCCCGAAGAGCACGCAGGTAGTCCGGTCCTGGAAGTCGAGGATCGACGACATCACTTCGGCGCCGACGACCAGGACCTTCTTGTGCGACCCGCTCTCGATGAATTGGGCGCCCGTGCTGAGCGCGTAGACGAAGCCGGAGCACGCGGCCGAGAGGTCGAAGCCCCAGGCCTTGGTCGCACCGATGTTCGCCTGGATCAGGCAGGCCGTCGATGGAAACAGCATGTCGGGCGTGATGGTGGCGACAATGATCAGGTCGATCTCGGCCGCGCTGATACCGCGGCGTTCGAGGCACTCCTGTACCGCTGGTGTCGCAAGCTCCGACGTCCCGACACCCTTCGCGGCGTGATACCGCGTGGAGATCCCCGTGCGGGTACGGATCCATTCGTCATTGGTAGCCACGAATTGCTCGAAATGCTTGTTGTCCAGCATCTGAGGCGGCAGATAACGGCCGATGGAAGTGATCGCAGCGCGGCGGGTCATAAAGGCCCCGAAGTATATCGACCGGCGGCGGCCATCCACGCTCGACGATGCGTTCGCTTGGTAAATTGAGAGATCCGTGAATTCCCTCTCCACCCAGCGGTTGCGGTCTCTTCAGCGCCTGCCCCTGTTCGGCGCGTCCGCGGCGACCATGGTCGATCACACGTACACCGCGAAAGCGCTCGCTGGCCTCATCGCCCTTTCGCGCACCGGTAGGGTGGCGGAGGACTCGAAGGTTCTGTTCTCGCACACCGGTGGACAAGTGGGAGTTCTCGCCTAGTGGCCGAACGACCAGCCGCGTCCTTCATCCTTCGTCTGGCCTTCCGAAACCTGTCGCGTCATCGACGGCGCACCGGACTCACCATCGGAGCGCTGGCGTTCGGCATAGCACTGATGGTCCTCGGCCAAGCCTGGACCGACGCGATGGAACGGGCGGTGGTCGATCCCGCGAAGAACGCGACCCTCGGCCACGTTCAGGTGTACCGGAGCGACGCGGCCGCAGATGAGACCGGGGAGATCTCGTTCATCATGCCGCAGAATAACTACCGCCTGATCCAGAATCCCCGAGCGCTCGTCGAAGACGCGCGGAAAATTGATTCGCGCATTGAGTCCGGTTTGTCTCGTCTGATGGTGGGGTCCTTGTTGTCCTTCAAGGACACGACCATGGACGGAGTCCTGATCGGCATCGATGCGGCGGCGCGGGCGTCTACGTATCCAGCGCTTTCATTGATCGAGGGCCGCTACTTCGTTCCAGGCGAGCACGGCATCCTGGTGAATCAAGGCGTCGCCAAAAAACTCGGAATCCGTCCGGGTGATGACCTGGTTGCACTCGGTACCACCTCCGACGGCCGACTCAATGGAACGAAGTTCAAGGTCACGGGGATCTACGTCATTCACGGTCTGGAGGCCTACGAGTGGGGTTCTTGCTTCGCCGATCTCGCGGGCGTTCAGGACATTCTGGATGTTCCGGACCAGGCAGGTGTGGCCATTCTTCGCTTGAAGGACGGCGGCCGTGACGCGGCTGCGGTGCGCGATCGGCTCAATGCGGCGTTTCGTCTGAAGGGAACAAACGCGACGGCCTTCACCTGGGAAGAAATGGGAGGCCCCTTCATCGGTGGGATGCTGGTCACGCGTTTCATCGCAACCATCATGAACTTCGTGATGGGCATCATCGTGGCCGCCGGGGTTCTCAACACCGTGTTGATGGCGACGTTTGAGCGCACGCGGGAGATGGGCACCATGCGCGCGATGGGCGCGCGCAAGAAAGATGTCCTGTCCGTCTTTCTCTCGGAGGGATTTCTGATCGGACTCTTCGGAGCCGCCCTCGGTGCGTTCCTCGGCAGCCTGACCATCCTCTTCTTCTCCCACTACGGCATTCCCGCCTTCAGCGAAGCGCAGAAATACACCTACGGTGGGGATCGCCTGTTTCCGATCCTGAAGGCGATGGACATTGTCATGCCGCCGCTCATCATGCTGGGAGTGAGCGTCCTCGCCGCCTTCATTCCATCTCTTTCGGCCGCGCGGCAGCGGCCGGCGGAATCGCTGCGCTACGTATGACTCTCGGCGCGCTCGACTTGATGCTCTATGCGTTCACGGGAGCTTTGACCGGAATGGTGGGCGCACTGCTCGGTCTGGGGGGCGGCGTGTTCCTCGTACCGCTGCTCGCACTTGGGTTTCATCTCGAGCC
>JBDSLN010000391.1:0-3193 GCA_039916365.1 Vicinamibacteria bacterium | reverse complement strand
GACGCCGCGAGCGCCTTCGAAGCGAAAATGTGGTCGATGCGGAGGCCATCGCCCTTTGGGAACGCCAGCATCCGATAGTCCCACCAGGTAAACGGCCCTTCCCCTTGGTGATGCAAGCGGGCGGCGTCGACAAGCCCCAAGGACAGAAGATCCTGAAACGCCGTCGTCATCTCCGGGTGGAACAGCACGCTGTTCTTCCAGCGATCCGGCTTTGCGACGTCGCGGGCTTCGGGAGCGATGTTGATGTCGCCGCAGATTGCGACCCTACCTTTCAGGTCGATCTTTGCTGAGACATAGACCTTCAGGCGCTTGAGCCAGGACCGCTTGTAGGTCCATTTCTCCGATCCGATGTCGCCGCCGTTTGGGACGTAGATCGAAACGACACGGACGCCGTTGATGTCGGCGCCGATGAAGCGAGCCTGCGGATCGTCGTCGCCGTCGCCGAACGAACGCGCGACGTTCTCAACGGGCGACCCGAGTTTCGCGAGGATCCCCACACCGTTGTAGGTCTTCTGACCGAACGTCACCGCCTGATACCCGGCCGCGTTCACGGCCTCTGTGGGGAAGTCATCGTCGACGACCTTGAGTTCTTGAAGGCACAGCACATCGGGCTGCTCACGTGCGAGAAAGGCTACGAGCCGCGCTTCGCGCACGCGAATCGAGTTCACGTTCCAGCTGGCAATTTTCATTTTGGGCTGGGTTCGGACGGCTTGCGCCATTCATCGATCAGGCTGGCCACGAGACCAGTCCATCCCGTCTGGTGCGAAGCGCCGAGGCCTTCGCCCGTGTCGCCATGGAAATATTCGTAGAAGAGGATCAGGTCGCGCCAGTGCGGATCGGTCTGGAACTTTTCACGGCGGCCGTGGCAGGGGCGGCGGCCGTTTTCATCTCGCGTGAAGATGCCGATCAAACGGTCTGACATGAGCTTCGCTGCGTCCCACAGCGGCTTCTCTTCCCCGTCCGCTCCACCCACGCGAACCTTGAAGGTCGGACCGTAGGCGGTGCCGAGCTTGCGAAGCGCCTCGATCATGAGGAAGGTGGTGGGGAACCAAATCGGGCCGCGCCAGTTCGAATTTCCGCCTTTGATCTTCGCTCGCGCTTCGGCGGGTTCATAGGCGACGGTCCGTCCCCCGAAATGGAACGGCTGGCTTTCATGAACCTTTGACAGGCTGCGCAGGCCGTGATCCGAGAAAAACTCGTCTGGATCGAAGACGCGTTCAAGCAGGCGCCGTGTCTGCTCGGGGTCGACGATGGCGAGGACGTGGGTGGTGCCTCCCTTCACTGCCAGTTCGTAGCAGACGTTCTGGACCACGTGGGCCTTGTTCCTAACGAACCACGTCATCCCTTCCTTGAATTCCTTGAAGGGCTCGATCCACTTGTCCTCCAGCCGTTCGATCGCGTACAGCGGCACAAGTCCGACGAGGGAACGGACGCGGAACTTCTCGAACGTTCCGTCCGGGAAGCGCAGCACGTCGTAGAAGAAACCGTCCGCCTCGTCGAAGAGCTGATAGTTCCGTCCTCCCATCCGCTTCATAGCAGAGGCGATGTAGATGTAGTGCTGGAAGAACTTGGTGGCAAGCGCTTCGTAGGCCTTGTTCTCGCGAGCAAGTTCCAGAGAGATGCGCATTAGCTGGAGGCAGAGCATCCCCATCCAGCCCGTCGCGTCCGACTGCTCGAGGACGGCACCGTGTGGCAGCTTCTCGCTGCGATCAATCACCGTGATGTTGTCAAGCCCGAGAAAGCCTCCCTCGAAAACGTTGTTGCCTTCGCGATCGACCTTGTTGACCCACCACGAAAAATTCATCAACAACTTGTGAAAGCACCGCTCGAGGAAGAGCCGGTCCGCCTTGCCGTTGCGCAGCCGGTCCATGTTGTAGACCCGCCAGACCGCCCACGCCTGAACCGGCGGATTGAGGTCGGAGAACTCCCACTCGTACGCCGGGATCTGCCCGGATGGATGCTGGAACTGCTCGAAGAGCAGCAGCCACAGCTGCTCCTTCGCGAACTCGGCATCGATCACCGCCAGGGGAACGCAGTGGAACGCGAGGTCCCACGCCGCGAACCAGGGGTATTCCCATTTGTCCGGCATCGACATGATGCGCATGGAGTTCAGGTGACGCCAGTGCGCGTTGCGACTCTGCTTGCGCTCCTCCGGCGGGGGCCAGTCGGCGCGATCACCCTCGAGCCAGAGATTGACGTCGAAGAGATAGATCTGCTTCGTCCACAGCATGCCGGCGAAGGCCTGACGCTGAACCAGCTTTTCGTCGGCCGTGGCGGTGTCCGGGTGAACGGCGGTGTAGAACTCGTCGGCCTCGGCCTTCCGCTTCTCAATGATGACCGGAACCGCGGCGAGTGGATCTGCCTCCGCCTGCGGGCACAGGCGCAGGCAGACCTCAACGCTTCCGCCCGCCGGAACCAAGAATCGGTAGTGAAGACCCGCTTTGGTCCCCTGCTGCGCTGGATTGGTGGCGCCCACTTCCCCATTGACGATGCGCCGATGGAACGCATCTTTCGTGAACGCGGAGCGGCTTTCGGCGTCCGGGCCGAAAACGGCGGGCGCGTTCGTTTCGTTGTCGGTGAAAAGCATCTCGCCGCCCGCCGGCCCATAGAGATGGCGTTGGCCAAGGCGGTACTCGAAAGGCAGCTGTTTGGGAGGACGCGCGTTCGCGTCGTCCGCGAGTACGCTGACGAAGGCTGCGCCCGTGGGACCAAGCGTGATGATCGGCTGAGGCTCGGCCGTCTCTCCCCAACTCCATCGATTCCTGAACCAGGTCTGCGGCAGGATGTGAAGAGGTGCCGCATCCGGCCCGCGGTTGTGAGCGCGAACCCGCATCACGATGTCTTCAGCAGACTCCTTCGCGTACTCAACCTCGATATCGAAGTAGCGATCGTCGTCGAAGATCCCGGTATCGAGAAGCTCGTACTCTGGACCTTCCCCACCGCGCGCCTGGTTCTCACGAACAAGTTGCTCGTACGGAAACGCCCGCTGGGGGTATTTGTACAGCCACTTCATATACGCGTGGGTAGGGAGGTTGTCGAGGTAGAAGTAGTACTCCTTTACGTCCTCGCCGTGATTCGCTTCGCCGGGAACCAGCCCGTAGAGGCGTTCCTTGAGAAAAGGGTCTTGCTCGTTCCAGAAGGCAAAGGCAGAGCACAGGATCTGATAGCGATCGGAGATTCCGGCGAGACCATC
>JBDSLN010000390.1:0-2652 GCA_039916365.1 Vicinamibacteria bacterium | reverse complement strand
GAGGCAATCCGCTTTCCAGGCAGGCGCCGATCACGCCTTCGCCGCGCCCGATGCTGGCAGTCTTCGCTTCCTGGCCTTCGGAGAGCACCAACTCGGCGCGTCCGCTCTTCTCATCGACGATGAAGAGGTGAAAGGCCTCGGCGCCCACCAGGTTCACCGCGATTTCCTGGATCGAGCGAAGCACGTCGGCGTGATCGAGCGAGGCGTGAAGCTGGGAAGCGGCCACGTGAAGGTTGGTCAGTAGGTTTACCTGCTCGCTCAAGTCGGCGAAGCGCTGATTTGACTCCGTGATCTCGACGCGCGCGCTGCTCAGGTCGTCCTTCACCTGGGCGAAGTCGCGGTCCAAAGACATGCGCTCTTCCTCGGACTTCCTCAGCCGGGCCTGGATATCGGCCTCCTGCGGCGTGCCTCCGAGCGACTCGAAAGCTCGCAAGCAGGCACGGAGCTGCGCGTTCTCGCGCACGATGTCCTCGACCAGATCCTGGGTCTTGACGAAGAAGTCAGATAACTCCCGGTATCGATTCGTTTGCTCTGCCATCGATTACCTTGGAATCGTAACCCTTTTGATCGTCCCCGTCTTTGAGAGTTCCTGGTCGCGCAATTCCTCCAGGCGACGGCCTGCCTCTTCGACGAATGCTTCCAGCGGATCGAGGCGAGTCAGCGCTTCACCGGAGATGGGATTGTCGACGAAAAGTAATGCCACGGCGTCGCCGTGCGCGCGCAGGGGGATGAGGGCAGCTTCGAGCGATCGGCCCCTAAGAATCGAGAGGGCTGACATCTCGCGCCAGAACGGAGCGTCCGTGACAAAGCTCTGAGCCGCGCGCCCCTGCAGCGCCTCCGCGAAGGGGGACGTGTAGGCGGACAGCGTCAGGTCGAACCCCATCGGCCCCAACGGAAAACCGACGCCGGAGGCCGGATAGAGAATGTCCTCGCTTCGAATCAGCAGGATCACTCGCTCGACCATGCCGCTCGCCACGCGTAGGAGGAGATCGCGGATGCCCACGCTCTCGCCAATACAGCCGAGCAGATCCAGCCCGTCGATCAGTCCGATTGGGGATGCCGACGCGACGGAACCATGCGGCTTGCCATCCACCACCTGCTGGAGAACAGTCAGAAGCTTCGTAGCGAAAGTGTCGAGGTGACGCTCAAACAGATCCTTGTTGAGGCGGCCAAGTGTCGGCCGGAAGACCACGCGGCGAGCGCCCGCCTGACGTCCCTTACGCACGATGTTGGGTTCGGGATCAGGCGTCACCAGAACGACGCGCGGCGCATTGGCAAAGCCCCGCAGACGCATCGTCAGTTCGAGCCCGCCGGACAGGTCGCCGCCGGTGGGATCCGGGATCGACAGGTCCACGACGGCCAAAAAAGTGGCCCCCGCGCGACCCATTTGCTGGGCAAGCTGAAGTGCTGACTCAAGCGTCGCGGCGCCCACAACATCCTCGTAGCCATTCTCGACCAGGCGCTTCATGAGGAAAGCGCGGACGTCGGGCTCGTCATCCACCACTAGAACGGAAGCCTTGACTTCCGCGGCCATCACCGGAGCGGCGGGGGTGTCGAGGACTGGAGCCGCCTCAGGTGCTGCGAGTGCGGTAGCCGCATCGCGTCGGCTTTCATCCAGTTCGCGCGCAAGATCAAGCAGTAATTCCTGCGCGTCGACGCCCACGGTGAGGGTTTCGCGCTCGAGCGAGTAGCCTTCGATTTGTTTCGGCACTTCGTTCGAAAGAACGAAGCCAAAGTTCCCGTCACGCAAACGTGACAAGGCGCCCAGATCGGCCGCGATCCCTGCGGTCAGCCTCTTCTCCCATTCGGAGGGGGCGAGCCCCGTGCGCGGCACCCGCTCAGAGGAGCCGGGCGAGAAGCAAGCCACCACACGGCCGTTTCGGAACACGATAGCGCCGATGCCGACTTCGGTCTCGACGCGGATGTACCCCGTGCGTTGGGTGAACGCAACGATCTGGACGATGTCCAGAAGGGGAAGGTCTTCAATGCGCCCCGAAAGACTCATCGGCTCGCCCCTCGGGCCTTCGAGCCCTGCTCCCGCTGGACCGCTTCCATGGCGTGGGCCGCCTCGAAGTCAGTGGGCCTTATCGGGTGTGTCGATGGCGTTGCCCCATTCGCGGAGGCGTTCGCGGTCGGAGGCGGCGTACAACTCATCCGACATGTCCGCGACCTGGTCTGCGACACCGCCAACCACTTCAAACTCCTCCGCTTGCTGGGACAGCAGGCCAAGGTGATGCGCGACCGCGTCTAGTTTCGGAACGGTCCGGTCGATCGCCGTCAGCAGGCCTTCAACGAGCTGCACCAGCGCCGAGCGAGAAAGACCGTCATGCCAGGTCGGTTCCATCCATGGAGTATATGGCGCAGAGGGGCAGTACGATGAGCGCCATGAAAACCTGGATGAAAGTCGCGATCGGTTGCTTTGCGGTCGCCATGATCGGAACCTTCATGCTGATCGCCGGTGTCGTGGGTCTCGGCTACTTTGCCAAGAGCAAGCTGGAGGAGGTGACTGGAGGCGAGGCGGTCGAGAGTGCGCGACGCACGGCGAATGCCGCCCCGTTCATTCGGCCCGCTGGCGACATCATCGCCGAACCACGGCTGGTCAAGTACATCGAAGTCCGAGCGAGTGTCTACTCGGTCTACCAGAAATACCGG
>JBDSLN010000389.1:0-4186 GCA_039916365.1 Vicinamibacteria bacterium | reverse complement strand
AGCTGGTCCTGAAGATTCTTCGTGCCGGTTGAGATCACGATGCGTTTACCGGCGACGATGGCGGGCACGAGATAGGCGACGGTCTTTCCCGTTCCCGTTCCCGCCTCAGCCAGCAAAACCCCGCCATTCGTGATCGTCTCGGCGATGGCAAGGCAAAGTTGCTGCTGCGAGATCCGCTCTTCGTAAGAAGGGAAGACCTTGGCGAGCCGCCCACCCGGTCCGAAGAAGTTCGCTTCCAGCTTCACGCGATGTGAGCCTGACTGTGAACGCTGATCGGTTCGTTGTTGGGGTCCGCGACGCCAGAGGCGTTGATGGGCTCGCCGCGCCGGGGGCGCTCGCGCGTCTCCACTTGACGGCAGAACTTCGGAATCGTTTGGTTCCTTACTCGCTCATCTTCGCGAAAGGATGGAAACACTCGGAGCGACTCGCGCCGAAGCCCCGGCGCGTGCGACCCATCAATGCCTCTGGCGTCGCTCCTCATCAGGCCAGACCACTGGTGATCGCTGGACGTGTCAGCCGGAGCGAAGCCCCGCGGGCTAAAGATCACGCGGTCTTCGGTTCCCGGAGCGAGGCGTACAACGGGAACTTCGCGCACAGGGTCTCAACGGAAGCACGAACCTCTGCGAGCACGGTTTCGTTGTCTGCCCCCTTGAGCGCTTTGCCCATCAAGCGGCCAATCTCTTCCATCTCGGCGATTCCCATGCCGCGCGTGGTGAGTGCTGGAGTTCCGACGCGCACGCCGGAAGCAGTCATCGGAGGATTGGGGTCGAAGGGAATGGTGTTCTTGTTGACCGTGATGCCCGCGTGCTCAAGCGCCTTCTCGGCAACCTTGCCCGTGAGGCCGCGAGAGAACACATCGATCAACACGAGGTGATTGTCGGTGCCACCGGAGACGATGCGGAAGCCTTCGTCGGCGATGGTCTTCGCGAGAACGGCCGCGTTCGCGATGACCTTCTCCTGATACGTCTTGAACTCGGGCGCGAGCGCTTCCTTAAAGGCTACCGCCTTAGCTGCGATGACGTGCATCAAAGGTCCGCCCTGAATGCCGGGGAACAACGCGCGATCGAGATCCTTCGCGTATTTGGAAGTGCACATCGCCAGACCACCGCGCGGACCGCGCAGAGTCTTGTGCGTGGTCGTGGTGACGAAGTCAGCATGACCCACCGGCGTCGGATGAAGACCGGTGACCACCAGGCCCGCAATGTGCGCGATGTCGGCCATCACCACGGCGCCCACTTCGTCGGCCACCGCGCGGACCTTCGCAAAATCAATAGTGCGGGGATAGGCGGACGCGCCCACGATGATCAGTTTCGGCCTGGCTTCGATCGCCTTGGCTCGCATCGCCTCAAAGTCAATCCGCTCATCTTCCTTGCGCACACCGTACGAGACGACCTTGAAGTAGAGGCCGGAAAAGTTCAACGGGTGACCATGGCTGAGATGACCGCCGTGGGAAAGGTCCATCCCCATGATGGTGTCGCCCGGTTTCAGCAGCGCGAGCAGAACCGACATGTTGGCCTGCGCGCCCGAGTGCGGCTGAACGTTCGCGTGATCGCAGCCGAAGAGTTTCTTCACACGGTCGCGCGCGAGATCTTCCACCACGTCGGCGAACTCGCAGCCACCGTAGTAGCGCTTGCCGGGATACCCCTCGGCGTACTTGTTGGTGAACACCGTGCCCATGGCCTGCAAAACCGCCTCGGAAACGAAGTTCTCGGAGGCGATCATTTCGAGCTGATTGCCTTGCCGCCGGACTTCGTTCTGGATGGCCTGAGCGACTTCGGGATCGGTGTTCTGAAGGGCGTTCATAAGCCCGATGTTACTAGGCCAGGCAGATCGTCGGTCGTCAGGCTTCGGCCGGCGGCTGACGGTCGATGCGATACATATTCAGATGAAGGCCACGGACTTCGGCCTTGCCGAAGAGACGCTGGCCCAGTCTCTCCGCGACGCGGGCGGATCGATGATTGCTCGGATGAATCAGGCTGACGAGGTGTGTCCAGCCGAGTGCGACGAAGGCATGATCCATGGACGCGCGCGCGCCTTCGGTCGCGTAACCCTTGCCCCAGAACTTCCGCGCGATGGTCCAGCCGAGTTCGCGATCAGGCCAGCCTTCGGGATAGTGAAGACCGATGCGTCCGACGAATTCGCCCGACGCCTTCTCTTCGACCGCCCAGGTCCCGAAACCACGCAGTTCCCAATGGCCGAGAAACATCGACATCTGTCGCCACGCATCCGCGCGCGAAAGCAGACCGCCGTCGGCGCTTAGAAACTCCATAACTTCGGGATCCGCGCCCATCGCGGCGTAGGCATCGGTGTCGGCATCGCGAAAGGGTCGCAAAATCAGGTGTTCCGTTTCAAGAATCACCGCGTGATCCTCGCACAGAGGCGGTTTTCAAACCGGGTACAATCAAACATGCCCTCGTTGTCCGGAAGCGCCGTGGACTTGTACATGCGCCTGCTGCGGGATGAGAAGGGTCTGGCCCAGGAAATCGAAGAGAACCTCGAAGCACGTCTGCGCGCGCGCAATGCGACGTTTGGAGGCCGCGGGCTCTGTCCTTTCGCGATGCCGCAATTCGTCGGACACGATGATTATGAACACGTCCGCACCACCGCACGCGGCATCTATGGCGCCACCATCAAAGCCTGGAAGGCGCTTGGAACGGCACTCCACGATCTCGTCGGCCTCACCCCAGAAGAACGCGAGATGGTGGCGCTCGATCCCGGCATCGCCTCGCCTTCCCCGCTCTCGCGGTTGGATTCATTTCTGACCCCGACGTCGTACAGCTTCGTTGAACTGAATGCCGAAACGCCGGCCGGCCTTGGCTACGCCGACGTTTTGTCCGACGTCTTCCTCGATCTCGGCATCATGCGCGAGTTTCAGAAGAGCTTCCGCGTTCATCGGCCGCGGCCTTGCGCAAAACTGCTCGAGACCTTGCTGACTTGCTATCGCCAGGCGGGGGGCGACAAGCCGCATCCGATGATCGCCATCGTCGACTACGAAGAAGTGCCGACACGCACCGAGCACCACATCCTGCGTGATCTCTTTGAGGCGGCAAGCGAGAACGCCATCGTCTGCGATCCGCGGAAGATGACTTTTGAAGGAGGCGCTCTTCGCCATGACGGTGTCGTGGTCGACATCGTCTACAAGCGTCTTCTCGTCAACGAGCTTCTTGAGAAGGCCGATGAGGTGAAGCCGCTGATCGATGCCGCGCGGGCCAAGGCGTGCGTGTACGTGAACCCGTTCGGCTGCAAGCCGATTCACAAGAAGGCGATCTTCGCGGTCCTCACCGACGACGCGCATCAGCATCTCTTCGACGACTCCGAGCGAAAAGCCATCGCAGAGACGGTTCCCTGGACGCGCAATGTTCGCGAAGGCAAGACCACCCACGAAGGCGTCGAGATCGATCTCGTGTCCTTCATGCGGGATCCCGATCGGCGCGCGGATCTTGTTCTCAAGCCGAATGACGAATACGGGGGCAAGGGTGTGTTCCTCGGTTTCGAGTCGAGCGCCAGTGAATGGGATGCCGCGATCGAAGCTTCACTCGCCGCTCCCTACGTGGTACAGCGCAAAGTCGAGATCGGCAAGCAGGAGTTCCCCGTGCTAGGTCCCGGACTGCCGTCACGTGAACTCGTGGTCGACCTCGATCCCTATCTCTTTTTCGGCGAAGTCGAAGGGTTCCTCACCCGCCTTTCCGGCTCGTCTCTCGCCAACGTAACCTCGGGCGGCGGCCAGGTTCCCGCGTTCGTCGTTCTTGGAAAGGCCTAAGCGTTGTCCGCTGACTCGTTGGAAAAAATCGTCACCACGTGCGGGCGCATGGGTGCCGCGGGCGAGGTCGCTTGCCTCGACAACTGCGCGATGAATGGGCTTGGGTCCATCTTTTCGTTTCAGAGGGTCCGCGTCGACGAACCTCTGCCGGAGCCCGACGCCTCGATTCTCGACGTCGCGGTGCTCGACATGCATCACGGCTGGCCGAATCTCGGCCACAACTCGATCGTGCAGGCGGTGCGCGAAGCGGCGTGCGATTTCGAGTCCGTGATCAAGACCGCCGGTCTGAAGATTCGCGTGCTCTCTTTCGATGTGCGCCAGTCGGGCCTGCTCCCAGAACCCCCCGGCGGGCGATTCGCCGTCTACCTCGGCACCGGCGGTCCCGGCCACATCGATCCTCATCTGAATGATGGAGTGCAGGATTTC
>JBDSLN010000388.1:0-7358 GCA_039916365.1 Vicinamibacteria bacterium | reverse complement strand
AGCAGATTGAAGGCCGCGTGGTCTTCGCTGCAATAGGGCTGAACGAATCGCCAGAGATAACTCATCCCCGGATCTCCGATGGGTGCGCCCGGGGGTGCAACCGGCGTGCGACCCAGAGGTGCTGTGGACGAGCGCTCGTTGAAGCGCTGGATGTCCTGGGCGAGCAAATTCCGGTTCGCATCAGATCCGCCCATCTTGGCGATGCTGGCAAGGCCTGCCTGAGCGGCCGCGCGCACCTGAGACATGTGGGCGTTCGCGGCCGTCTCCATCAGACGATCCACCACGACGCGTTCGACCGCACGCGCGATCTCGGCTTCGTAGGGCGATGCCGTCGGGGCCGAGAACGTCGCCTTGATGACATCGTTCACCAGATCGTCGAAGCCCGGCAGAGTCGGATCGAGTGCCTTCTGCTCGACCATGCGCGCGGCGCGCTCGTCGTCGGTTAGATAGGAGACGGTGAGATCGGCCGCCACCACTGCTGGTGAAATGGCATCGAAAGTCGGCCCGGTGAAGCGCGGGAACATCTCGCGGTGCGGGCCATAGCCGCCCGGACGCGCCGGAATCAGTTTCAGCAGGGCTTCGGGGATCTTCAACTCCGACGGCTTCAAGGTCAGCAGCAGCGCGTCAAGCGCGCGCTTCTGTTCTGCAGCGGGAGCGGGCCGCGTGGGAACCTGACCATCGCCCCGCATCGCGTAGGTGAAGTACTGGCCGCCCAGGACATGGGCCGCCGCCTCGACCTGATAACGATGGTGCAGGTAGACGGGGACGAGCGCCTCTTCGATGGTGGCCATAGGCGCACCCTTCTGAATGGAGGCCTCTCCCAGCCGACCAAGCGCAAAGCGACGGACATCCATCATGCGCACGAGTTCTGCGCCCGCGTCGGTGCCGTTCGACCACTGATCGACGCGGGGATGAGCGCCGAGATCCTGGTTGCTGAGGTAGACGAGGTCCTTCTTGATGGCGCCATCGAGCAGGGTGGAGAGCACGGCCTTTTCGTCCGTCCCCGCTGGGAAGTCCTGATAGCCATAGGTGATCGCGACTTTGTCCCATGCTCCGATGCCGACGTCGTAGACCTTGGAAAGATCAAGCGTGCCGTCAGTCTTGAGGGTCACCAGCGGATGCGGATAGTCCATCACGGAGATGCGGCCGGCACTGGAATCGTAGTAGTTGTGGCCGATGCCGAGCGTGTGGCCGACTTCGTGAGCGGCCAGCTGACGCATGCGCGCGAGCGCCCATTCACGCGCTTCGGCTGCGACTTCGGTGCCGGTTTTGTAGGGCTGGAGCAATCCTTCGGCGATCAGATAGTCCTGACGCACGCGCAACGAGCCAAGCGTCACGACGCCCTTGATGATCTCGCCGGTGCGGGGATCGGTGACCGATCCGCCGGTGCTCCATCCGCGGGTTGAGCGATGAACCCAGTTGATGACGTTGTAGCGGATGTCGAGCGGATGAACGTTCTCCGGCCGGACTTCCACACGGAAGGCGTTGCGATAACCCGCCGCTTCAAACGCCTGATTCCACCAACGCGCGCCATCGAGAAGCGCGCTGCGGATCGGCTCCGGTGTGCCGGGATCAAGGTAGTAGATGATCGGCTTCACCGGATCGGAGATCTTGGCTTTGGGATCAACCTTGGCGAGGCGATGGCGTCCGAGGAAACGCTTCTCGAGCGGAGTTCCGAGAGCAGCCGAACGATCCTGATAGTCGGGGCCGAAGAATCCGGCGCGGGGATCGAAGTCGCGCGTCTTGTAGTTCTTGTCCGGAAGCTCGACGAACGAGTGATGAACGCGGATGCTCGCTGCTTCACCTGCGGCCGCGACGTCGCGCACGCCTTCAAAAAAATTCTGGCCGCCAAAGTTCTGGCCCGGGCCGGGTGCCGCACCTCCCTGGGGCGGACCCGCCTGCTGCTGCTGCACGTAGGTCAGTTCAACTTCAAGCTCGGTGTTCTTCGGGAAGTTGAACGTCCCCGGCATGTAGATGGTGCTGCGCGACTCGTCGAGGCGGTAGGTGCCGGGACGCAGACGCGGCGCGAGGTTCAGGTTGTCGCGCGCCAGGAAGGGCGTCATGTCGACGAGCACGCGACTTCCGGATTCGGCGGCGACGGGAAATCCCCAGAGCACCGAGCGCGCGAAGGCGTCCTTGACCGACTGCTTCTCGGCGGCATTGTCGGAGGTCGCGCGGAAGCTGTAGTTCGGCGCCACGAGCAAGACCTTGGGACCCACTCGTTCAAACATCACGATGCGCGATCCAGCACCAGCACCTCGGTCGATGCCGATGTCGTTGGAACCAAGGCCCGCGGCGAAGCCCATCGAGTGAAGCACCTCTGTTCCGAGATTCGTGACCTCGAGGTAGAGCTTGCCTTCCGTTTCATCCCAATACGTCGGGAAATAGCCGTCCATCTTCTTCATGCTCGCCGTCTTGTCTTCGATGGACGACGGCTTGGTGTTTCCCCCTCCACGCGCCCCAGGCGGGGTTTGAGCCTGCGCGAAGCCGGACATCAGCAACGCGGCGGCAAGAGTGAAGGCGGCGGCCGGGGTGAATGAACGCATGAAGTCTCCTCTGGAGCGTGAGTGGTGGTCGGAGTCTATTGAGTTCGGCGCGGCCACGATAGGGCTGCCGCCAGATCGTTGGGTCAACGCGCAGCGACGTCCTAGACTGCCGTCATGTCTCTGAAAGATCGCATCTCATTCCTCACCTCCGCACAGGAGGTAGACGCCTTCCTCCTGGCGAATCCGACGTCGGCCATCTTCAAAGCCGGTCTGTGTCACAAGAGCCCGGAGACGTTCGTTCACGTGGAAGCGCAGCTCAATCCGCGCGAGGACCTGAAGCTCGGCATCATCCGCGTGGTCGAATCGCGGCCCGCGAGCAATCACGTTCAAGCGATCACGGGCATCGAACACGAATCGCCGCAGCTCATCTTCTTCAAAGACGGAAAGAACGTGTTCGATCGCGACAACTGGGACATCACGAACGACGCCGTGGTCGACGGGCTGAAAGCGATCTCCAACTAACCGGATTCCGGGACGCCGGTGGAGGGCGACCAGAAGCAGTCCGGCGCTTACATGGGCAGGAAGAAGCGCGCTTCGGTGCCGCCAGCGGCGGCGGGAGCAAAGCGGGTGAATCCGCCGACTTCGCGCACGAGCTTCCCGGCTTCGCCGAGCGATCCGGCACCAGCGCCCGTCGGAATCTTCTGTTGTTCGTCGACTGGAATCATGACGGCCTGACCGACGATCAACATAAGGAAGTCGCGCTTCGTTTCAGAGCCGTCACGGCTTTTCAGGAGGACGGGCTTCCGTTCGGAACGCAGGCTGATCTTGGCGGACGGCGAGAGCGCGGCGGCGCCTTCGACGGCCGCCTTGACGAGACGCGAAACATGCGCAGGCGGACACAGCGGTGGGTCGCCTCCGAGCTGGGCGTATTCGACCGTGCCCCCATTCGCGGCAAGAGCGGGCTGTGCGAGACGCACGCCTTCCTTCAGCATCGATTCAAGCGGCCCGCCGTTATTCGACGAACTCGCGCCGGCGGAAACACTCGCAGGCGAAGCAAGAGGTGCCGCGTTGTTGACGGCCTTTGGTGGAGGCAAGGCACCTCCACCCGCGCGCTGTGCGCTGACCTGCTGCGCGAGGCGTGTCGCCGGACCCGCGACGGGCGCGGACGAGGGAGGCAATGCGCCTCCGGTGGAAATCGCTTGAACCCGACGCTGAGTCAGATCGGCTTCGCGCTTGATCGCAGCGATGGCCGCGTTGCGCTTGATGTCTTCCTTGTAGAGGAGGGCAAGATCGGCGTGCGAGGCGATGGCGGCCAGGCCGCTGTTGACGGCATGAACCACGCTCGTGAGGACTTCGGCCATGTCGACGTTCGACTTGATCGCTTTCCCGAGCAGTTCTTCGATAACCAGACCGCCGCCATCGGCGCCGCCCTGAAGCGAAGCATTCTGGTCGGCGGTCTGAGCCTGAGTGACGGTGATCTTGGACGGCGAAATCGATCCGCCAGGACGACCCGGACCCTTTGGCTGAGCCTTGCCGGTAACGTCATCGGCCCTGCCCGCCAAATTCTTGAGCGCGGCGGCAACCAGGTCGGGGACGGCCGCCGGATCGAGGCCCTTGTCTTTCAGGTTGTACTTGATCGCGATCGACTGAAGCATTTCCTGCGCCGCTGCGCCGAAGGTCTCGAGAACGCCTTCACCATTCGCGGCAACGCCGGGGAACGCCTTGCGGCCCCAGGCATTCAGTTGGCGATTGAGCTCGGCTTCGGTGTCGATGTCGGGCATGTCGCGCTTGTTGTATTGAAGAACAAGCGGCACTTTCTCGGGAACCAGACGGTTCGCAAGAAGGTTCACCTTCATGTTCTCGAACGCGGCGATGTTTTCCTTGGCCATCGACTTGCGCGAGTCGGCCACGAAGACAATGGCGTCGGCGCCGGCGAGTACCACGCGACGAGTCGCGTTGTACTGAACCTGACCTGGAACGGTGTAGACCTGAATCTTGAACTCGTAGCCCGAAACAATACCGAGCGAGATGGGCAGCAGGTCGAAAAAGAGCGTGCGGTCCTGTGCTGTGTTCAGCGAGACCAGGCTGTTGTGGCCGGTGGGATCCGTCAGTCGGTGGATCTGCTCAAGATTCGTCGTCTTGCCCGACTTCGCGGGGCCGTAGAAAACGACCTTGGCCTTGATCGTTTTTTCTGCAAAGTTGAACTGAACCATTAATGACCCACCACGAAGACGTTCAAGTCCGAGACGCGCCCCGAAAAGGGGCTCAGGAGAGGCGCGAATATAGCACGCGGTTTGATGGCCCTTTCCGAGGAAGCGTCGCGGGGAAAGGGTCTACTTGTGCCCCTGCGCCACGCGGAAGGCAGTTAGATTACGATCGATCTGTTTCGCGTGATTGATCAGATGGCTTCCGTAACTCTTGAGCCAGTCGGACACGCTGTAGGGACCAGACTGAGTGTGGCGACCTTCTCTGGCCCAGTCCGCTTCGACGATCGTGCGCAGAATCGGCAACGTGCCCGTTCGCACCGCGTCGATAGTGCGCAGCGCGCGATCCGTCGATTGTGCGTGATAGTTGAAAGTCAAAGCCCACGCGTCCTGGTCGTAGCCGATGATCACCGGCTCCTTTTCTCCAAGAAGGAGACGGATGCGCGTCGCGGCATAGGTTTCTGAATCGGCGCAATGGATGATGACTTCGTGGGCCGACCACTTGTCGGGCGCAGGACGCCATTTCTCCGCGTCCTCAGGAATGCTCTCCCACGCAGTGCGCAGAACAGTCGCGCCCTTCTCGTAGTCAGAAATGAGCGATTCACGCTCTTCCGCGCTCAGTACGATCGGCATCAGGAAATTTCCTTTCGTGCGTCTTTAATCAATTTTTCGATCACGCTTATCGCGTCGTCGAGTCGGGTCTCGGGAACAAGAAGATGATCTGTGCGGAATCCGCATTGCGGAATGATGGGGATCGAGGCCTGTGCCAGCCGCTCGGCCGCGGGTGCTATGAAGCCGACGAGATCCACCGGCATGGAGGCGTCGATGGTGATGGCGCGCAGACCGCGCACCACCTCCGTGGCCCTCCCTCGGAGGCGCCACCCATCGAAGGCCTCCGCGGGAGCGGTCAGTGTGCATTCGGCTCCCTCGGTCAGAAAGGCGACGAATGCGGTTTCGTCGCGCACACCCACGCGGCCGGCAAACGCAGCCACTCGATCTCCGGCCAAGCGCGGGAAGGTCGCGAGGATCACCAATTCCGGCCAGACTTTGATCCGCGCGTCAGACCAAACCGCGTTCGATTGCGCGTTTAGAACCATGGCCTGGAGATCGTACGGCCGAACGAGCTCGTACGGTAAATCCCGGCACAGTAAATCCGACTGGACTTCTGACCGATCCAATCTTACCGCCCGAGAATCCAAGATCCCGCTGGATGCCGAGCGTTCGGTTTCAATGAAAAGATTGAACTTGCGCGTTCAAATCTAAAGACAGACCCGCCTCGATTCATGGCACAGGAGTTGTTATGAATGAGTGCAATTCGCCAATCGGCCTCTTGGCTGACGTGGCTAAGAAGCCCCGGCGGGTGGGGACGGAGGGTCCCCTCTCGCTGGGCAAACTTACCGCCGGATATTTGTCCCAGCGTATGAGTTAACGTTCGCCGCAGTAAAGCTGCCGACGTGGCAGCCCGTGCCTCGTAGTCGTGATTGAAGCCTCGGCGGGTTGAGACGGAGGGTTTCCTCTCGCTAAGCAAATAGCCGGATCGGGCGATTTCGGTGTCAAAACTCTAAAAACGTCAAAACCTGTTGGAGGGTTTAACTTGAAAAACCGTTGGCTGGCAGCGTTGCTGCTTTTGATCGTCGCCAGCGCATCCCCTGTGTTCGCACAGGGTGGCGCTGGATCTACTGGAAGCATTCAAGGTGAGGTCACAGACGACAGCGGCGGCGTGCTGCCGGGCGTCACCGTGACCGTGAGCGGCACGTCGATGATGGGTGTTCGCACCGACACGACGAACGCTCAGGGCATCTACCGTTTCCTCGGTCTGCCTGCGGGCACCTACAACCTGAAGTTCGAGCTTTCGGGTTTCGGCTCTCAGACGAAGGCGGATGTGCGTATCGGCATCGGATTCACGGCGAACGTCGGCGCGAAGCTTGGGGTCAAGACCCTCACAGATGAAGTCACCGTCACCACCGACGCTCCGGCCATCGACGCTACGTCCACTCGCACCCAGACCAACTTTGACAAGACGCAGCTTGACGCACTTCCGAATGCGCGCGACATGTGGTCGCTCCTGTCCACCACTCCGGGCATCACCCTGAGCCGTTTCGACGTGGGTGGCAGCACAGCGGGGACTCAGAGCGGTTATGTCGCCTACGGCAACGGTGGACAGAACCGTCCGCTGATCGAGGGCATCAACACCACCGAAGGAACTTCGGCGGCCGGTTTCTACTTCGACTACGGCTCGTTTGACGAAGTCGTGGTGGGCGCCGCGGGCAACACTGCGGAAATGCCGTCCGGCGGCGTTTTGACCAACTTCATCGGCAAATCCGGCGGCAACCGGCTCTCTGGCGAGCTCTACTATGAGTATGAGAGCCCGGATCTTCAGAGCAATAACCTCACCACGGAACAGCTCGCGCGTGGATTCGCGAATCTTCCCAAGAGCGTCATCGACGCCCTCGGCTTGAAGCGGTCTGAAGCGAACACGCTTCTCGACTATCGCAACCTCAATGCCAGCGTCGGCGGCCCCATCATCAAAGACAAGCTCTGGGCGTGGGGTGGAATCCTTCGTCAGAAGAACATCACCTACCAGCCTTCAAGCGGCGCCATTCTTGACGGCACCCAGTTCGTAACCAGGCTGAACAACTACACCGGCAAGATGACGTATCAGATGACT
>JBDSLN010000387.1:0-3133 GCA_039916365.1 Vicinamibacteria bacterium | reverse complement strand
CCTTCCAGGGGATCGAGCAGATAGGACCGGCCAGCCTCGGTCGCGATCTGAATCAGGCAGACCTTCTGGTGATAGTGGTACAGGCTGTCCGACTCGGTGTCGACCGCGATCGCGCGCCCGCTGTTGGCTTCGCTGAGGAGCTGCTTGAAGGCGGCGTCTTCAGCGGATCGGATGGTAGGGGTCAAAGGGATCCAGTGCGTAAATCGTCGGAGTATAGAGAGATGGAACCCTCCAATGGGGGCAGAAGCCCCCGCTGTCTTCGTAAATGCCTTCGGACGCCGAAGTGGCCGTCCGCTCCGGGCGTTCCCGAAAGCGCGCCGGCGGGCTTTAGAGTCCTTGACCAATGAACCGAACCCTGCGCGACCTGTCCGTCCTCGCCACCCTTTCTCTCGCCACCTCTACGACCGGCTCGGCGCAGAGCCAGTCTGCAACGCTCGCTCCGGTGACGGGCGAGAAGCACTTGTCTAACATTCGACAGGTCACAAACGGCGGCGAAAACGCAGAGGCCTACTGGAGCCAAGACGGCAAGTGGATCACCTTCCAGTCCAGCCGCGACGGTCGCGCGTGTGACCAGCAGTACGTCATGCGCGCCGATGGCTCGGATATCAAGCGGGTTTCCAATGGGGACGGCAAGACCACTTGCGGCTGGTTCATCCCCGGCACGAAACGCCTCTTCTTCGGATCGTCGCATGCGACTCAGAAAGCGTGTCCCGTGCGCCCGGACCCTTCCGCGGGCTATGTGTGGCCGCTGGATCCGTTCGACATCTACACGGTCAATGTCGACGGAGCCGATATGCGGCGCCTGACGAACTACAACGTCTACACCGCCGAAGGCGTTCTCTCCCCCGATGGCAAGACCATCGTGTTCACGTCCTTGAAGGATGGCGACCTCGACATCTACACGATGAAAATCGACGGCACGGATGTGAAGCGTCTGACCAACACGCCCGGCTACGACGGCGGGGCCTGGTGGTCTCCCGACGGCAAGAAGATCGCCTATCGCGCTCATCATCCGCAGGACGAGGCCCAACTTGCCGACTACCGCAAACTGCTCGCGCAGAACATGGTGCGTCCCAGCCGCGTCGAGATCTTCACGATGAATCCCGACGGCTCGGATCAGCGGCAGTTGACAGCGCTGGGCGGCGCGAATTTCGGCCCGTCGTGGACTCCGGATGGCAAGAAGATCATCTTCTCGTCGAACTACCCAGCACCTCGCAGCGGTAACTTCGATCTTTATATGGTTGATGCGATGGCGACCAAAGCAGACGCCGATGCGGTCGAGCAGATCACCTTCGATCCGACGTTTGATGGTTTCCCAATGTTCCGCCCCGATGGCAAGCAGATCATCTGGGCTTCGAACCGGCATTCCACCAAGCCGACGGAAACCAATCTCTACATCGCCGACTGGAAATAGCAAGCTGCCGCGAGTTTTCTATTTGCGGTGCGGAGCAAGGTCTTCCCGCGTGACGCTTTCGGGAAGCTCGAACAGCAGCCAGTCGCGCCAACGGTTCGCGCTGGGGGCATGCTCATGATGCGGTGAGGGAGTTTAGGCGGCTCGACAGGTTCGCTCCCTATGATGAGTCTCCGTCTTTTCTTCATGACTCAAGACACCGCCGCGAAGCCAGCGAATCAGAGCGCTCAACTCAGTTCGGCGGGCGTTCGATCCGTGGCCGTTTTCGAGGCGGCCAAGGGACTGATCGTCCTCGCCGCCGGTTTCGGCCTCCTGTCCCTTCTGCATCGCGACGTTCAGGCAGTGGCCGAGTCGATCGTGCGCCACCTGCATCCTGGTCCCGCGGGCCACTATTCTGAGATCTTCATTCGAGCGGCCATAGTGTCTGCGAGTCTCTATCTTCCAGTGGAGGCTTTCGAGTTCTGGCGCCATCATTCGATTCTCGGCGGGCTCATCATGAGCGGAAACCTGTTGCTGGTTGCCGGATTGCTGTACGTCAGGCTGTCCGAACACCGCACGGCACCGCTGAAACCGTAGTTACTTCTTCGCGGCCTGCCAGAGCGCTTCCATTTCGTCGAGGGTCGAGTCCTTCGGCGACTTGCCATCCTTCCGTAAGCCTTCCTCGACAAAGGCGAAGCGCGAGCGAAACTTTCGGTTGGTTCCGCGCAGCGCCGTCTCTGCATCGACGCCCAGCTTGCGTCCAAGATTGATCACGGCGAAGAGGAGATCGCCCATCTCGTCCTCCAGACGCTGCTGACGGCCTTCGACCGGTTCCAGCATCGCGGCGGAGATTTCGTCCAGCTCCTCTTCGATCTTCCCGCGAACGTCTTCAGGCTTGTTCCAGTCGAAGCCGACCTTCGCGGCTCTTTCCGACAGCGCCTGCGCTTCCATGACCGCCGGGGTGTTGCGATGGACGGCATCGAGAATCGAGACGTGATCTGCGCCTTTAGCGGCGCGCTCCTGACGCTTCAGCTCTTCCCAGTTTTTGAGCACAGCTTCCGAGGTCTCAGCCTCGGCGGTTCCGAAGACGTGCGGGTGGCGCCGAATCATCTTGTCGGTGACCGACGCGATGACGTCATTGATGGTGAACTCATTCGCGCGCGTCGCGATGTCCGAATGGAAGACGACGTGGAGCAAAACGTCGCCCAGTTCCTCCTTGAGGTTGGCCGCATCGCCGGTCTCGATGGCATGAACGACCTCGTAAGCCTCTTCCAGCGTGGACTGGCGCAGCGTCTGATGCGTCTGCTCGCGATCCCAGGGGCATCCGCCATCGGACCTCAACCGGTGGATGATGCTGACAAAATGCTCGAACGATGTTTCCTTTGATGGTTCAGCCATGGCGCGCGCATGTTCGCACGGGTGTGAGGACTAGAGTCCGCCGCTCGCACCCATGACCAAGACACTAGAGGCCCTCAAGGAGTCGTTCGGATACTCGACCTTCCGGCCGTATCAGGAAGACATCGTCAACGCCGCCCTGGCCGGTCGCGACGTACTGGCGCTTCTGCCCACGGGAGGTGGGAAGTCGTTGTGTTTCCAGCTTCCCGCGGTTTTGGGAACCGGGCTGACCCTGGTGATCTCGCCTCTCATCGCTCTTATGAAAGATCAGGTCGACGCGCTTCAGGCCAACGGTGTGGAAGCGACCTTCCTCAATTCGTCGCTTGAGTCGGAAGACGCGAAGAGCCG
>JBDSLN010000386.1:0-9666 GCA_039916365.1 Vicinamibacteria bacterium | reverse complement strand
AACGAGTGCCTTAAGTGCCGTCCCGAGACGGGCGAGACCGGCCTCGATCTGTGCTTCGCTCACCGAACCGACGCTGAGCCGCATCCAGCCGGTTTCCCCCGGAACTCCAAACGCCTGGAAGGGTACGACGCCGAAGCCCGCGCCATCGAGAAGAAACCGACGCACATCTTCGTTCGTCTTGATCACTTCGCCATTGGGAGTCTTCTTCCCGAAGGGATGAACGCGCGCGCTTACATAGATGGCGCCCGTCGGCTCGATGCTGTCGACCGCAAGGCCTTCAGACTTGAGCTTCTGAAATCCCTTATGGAGGCCCAGAAGACGGCGTTCGAGAGCCGGCTTGAGCACGGCGTGATACTTGGTGATGGCGTCGTCGTCATCGAGAAGGACGGCGGAGGCGGTCTGCTCAGGCTTCGGCGCCCAGCCTCCGGCATGCATCAGCATGGTGTTCATCTTGCCGATGACATCGGTCGGACCTAGTGCCCAGCCGACGCGCAGTCCGGTGGCGGCGAAAGCCTTCGACACGCCGTCGATGAAGACGGTGTACTTCGCCATCTCAGGCATGAGCTGGACGGGCGTCACATGTTCGACACCGAAGGACAGCATCCAATAGATGTGGTCGTACATCAGATAGATAGGACGACGTCCCTGCTTCTCCCGCTCCTCGTTCTCTTTGAGGATCGCTGCGGAGAGTTTGAGGATGGCGGCGCGCGGGGTCACGGTGCCGGCAGGATTGAGAGGCGTATTGACGATCAGCAGGCTGGCCGTCTTGATCACCGCGTCGAGCGCGCCGGGTTTGGGCTGAAACGCGTCTTCGGGTGAACAGATCACCGCTTCGCCGTTGGCCCCCACGATCTCCACATAGAACGGGTAGTTCCAACAGGGCGCGGGATATGCCACCGTATCCCCTGGCTCGACCACCACCCGGAAGAGCGCGTAGATCAGCGGACGCGCGCCGGACGCGATCAGGATCGAATCGAGCGGATAGTTGAGCCCAAGATGCCGCATGTAAAAACGCTGCACCGCGCTGCGCAGGGAGGGAATGCCCGCGGCGGGCGGATAGTTCGTAGCACCCGCGTCGAGGGCTGCTTTCGTGGCATCCCGCAGCTTCTCGGGAATCGGGAAATACTTCGGATCGAAGTCGCCCACGGTGAGATCGCAGACATCGCGCCCGGCCGCCTGCATCGCGCGGATCTCCGCCGCCACCTTGAGGATCGCCGAAGGCTGGAGCTTGTCCGCCAGACTCGACATGCGCGGACCTCCGCCGGAGACGCGGACGATGGATTCGAGGCTGGGCGATTCGGTGGCGGTTGTCATGACGCGGGGATATTAATTCCTATGAGTGCCTCAACGGATTCATCGCTCCCGCCCTCGCCGATCGGCTACCGCACCTTTTCGCCACAACGACGCCATTGAAATCCAGAAAAACACGAACAGCGTCGGTTCGAGGAAAAACCGATAGCGCATGTTCTCGCCACTCTCGAACACGATCGTAACCGCAGCTATGTAGAGCGCGGGCAAGGCTAGGCCGAAACCATGAAGAAATGCATTTCGTTTCGCATCCGCCGCGAAAGCTAGCGAGCGACGGATCCAGATCACCATTGAGATGGCCAGCAGGAGTACAAAGCTCCAGCCGGAAAGAACGAACTCGGCGACACCGCGCCATGGGAGTCGATCCACGATGACATGAACGGAATGACGACTGGTCGGGCGTAGATAGAAATTGAGATTCACTCGCAGAATTTCTACCACCCGATCAGCCGAGAGTTGGCTCAACAACGCTTTGTACTCCCGCATCTGAGAGAACGATCTCTTGAGAAACGCTTCCTGGTTGTAGTTGTACTCGCCGTTCAGTTTCTCCGCGCGGCGCAGGACATAAGCATTGTAGGGATCGGTGATCTGGGGCAACGGAACCGTGCTGGTGCCGTGGCAGTACTCTGACAAGCCCTTGCAAAAGCTGTCTGGACCGAAGGACGAGGTCGTCGTCAGTCCGAAAAGGATGTACTGCTTGGTGAGAAAAGCGAGCATTACGAGCGTGATCGGTGCGAGCACGCGAAGCGCCCTCTTCCGCGGCGTCTTCATCAACCAGAAGCTCGTCGCGACCACAACGAGAAACGGCCACTGAAAAACGGAGCGTGTGAAGAAGAGCACGATGCAGACAAGGATCAGCTCGCCCGAAACCGCGTCGCCTTTTCCGAAGCGCCACAATGCCCCGAAAAACCACAGAATCAGCATGGCGGAGAGCAGTGTGCTGTCGAGGAAGGTCGCGTAAAAGATGGGTCCGGGCAGAGGTAGAAAGACGATCACGCCGAGAATCGCCGATCGCTCACTTGTCGCGCGACGCAGCCAACTGAAGATCAGCACGGCGGTCGCGGCGTAGACGAGCATCCAAAGCCGATAGAGGCCCAGGTCGACGCGACGCATCAGCGCGTCGCCGTCGGCGGCTGGGTAGAACGCGGCCAGTGCCGCGCGGATGCCGTCGAACACCGGCGGCTGAATGTGGTTGTACCAGAGCGACTTGAACGGCTCGTGGCGTAGGTCGCCGACGCTGACCGTCTGCATCATGTACTCCGAAGTCCAGGCTTGGAAGTACAGCTGGTCCTTGGCTTGATCCTTGAAGAAGGATTCGAGGCCGAAGATCCATGCGAGGGCCACGATGAAGACGAAGGCCCGCGGCCAGCGACGCAAGATGGCGCTCACGGCTGGTTCGCCGCGCGCGCGCCCGCCCACGCAGGGCAGGTCGTTTCGCGCACCGCCTCAAACAGCAAGTCGCCGGCGTACGTTCCAAGCTCCTTGAAACAGTGGCTTTCGCGGAAGCGCTGCATCAGGGGAGCGATCCCGCCACGCCTGCTCGCGGGAAGAATGAGATAGCGCAGGCGCGTCTCATTGAGAAGAATGCCCGTGGCCTTCGATTCATCGATGGGCTGGAAGCTGTCGGTGAGCCAGTGGTTCTGCACTGTGGTCTCGATGCGGTTGGTCAGGGCGGGAATGAAAGCGCCTCCGCCGTTGAGTGTTTCGTAACCCCGACGTGCCGCCCAGATCAACGGCGTCGCTTCATAGGGAGGAATGTCCAGCACGGGCCCGGGCGGAAGTTTCTCCATGGCTTCGTAGACCGGCGGAACTCCAGGAGCCACGTTGAAGAAATCGTTGGCGGGCGCCGCGGTTTCCAGAATGCCGAGCCCGAGAAGGAGCACGCCAAAGCGCGCGCGCGATTTCTCCAGGCGAGCGAACCCAAACGCGGCGAGAACGGAGAGAAGCATCAGACCGACGGCCGCAAGTGTGACCGGATGCCGCATCGAATTGAACGGCGGTGCGAAGGCGAGCAATCGATAAAGCCCACCGGGTTCGCCCAGGCCAAGCCAGAACAGAAGCAGGATCGCGATACCGAGCGCCCGTTCGCGTCGCCCGCCCCTGGCGAGTGCTAGGAGCGACAGAAGTGGTACGGCGATTCCGGGAAACAGTGGTTCGCCTGCCGCAGGATTCCACAAACGATGAAGCAGCGTACGCGATCCAAAGTCGCTCAGCGTCCATGAACCTTTCGACAACTCACGACTGGTCCGCGCGAGGCCTTCCTCCGCATGAAGCGTGGCATAGGCCATCAAATAGGGCGACAGGAGAATCACGGCAAGCACCGCGGCGAGGGCGGCCAGCTTGAGGGCGCGCGCGGAAGTCTGCCGCGCAAAAAAAACGCACGCGATGATCAAGGCGGCGACGCCGTAGTAGCCGGACGACGAGGCGATGAGGGCAAACGACACCCCCATCAAGACGACGTCGCGCGCTCGTGCTTCCGTCAGCACCCGATCGAGCGCCCACAGAAAAATCGGCAGCCATCCCGCCGCGAGCAGATTCAGATGAACGTAGTGAAGCGACTGATGCGAGCCGAGGACGGCAGTGATGCCGGCGAAGAGTCCGGCTAGAGCGGACTGTGTCCACGAGCGCGCCAGAAGACAGAACGCCCAGCCGGAGAATGCGAGCGACAGCCACGTCGCCAGATTGAAACGAATCAGTGGTTCACCGACGATCGCAGCCACCGGCGCCATCAGAACCACGGTTCCGATGGAGAGATCGCTGCGGAGGACCGCGTTCTTCGCCGGGTGAAACATCCGGCCTTCGAAGCGATCGGCGGACGCGCCGTGCTCGAGCAGCCAGTTGAGGATGTAGAGGTGATGCGGCGGATCGCTTCCTGCCGGAATCGAGTCGGCAAGATGGAACGGCAGCGGCCGCAACGCCCATCCCGAGGCAAGGACGAAGAACGCGAACAGCGCCAGTTCGCGGAAGAAGGCCTTCACGACGTCTTGGTGGAGGGGCGGCGGGTTTTCACGGCGAGAGCGTCCGGCCGGGGGAAACACATCCGTCGGAAGTTGCAGCGCCTGCAGATGGGCGGACGATCCACGCGCGGGAAGTCTTCGATGCGCGCCTTGTTGTTGTCGGGGTCGTTCAGCAGAGCGCGCATGGTTTGAGCGCTGCGGGTGACGAAGCCTCGGGCGGTATCGAGGATCGGTTGGGTCACGTCCCTACGAACGTACTTCGGCCAGAACAGATACGCGAGTTCGGTGGAGATCTCGCTCGCAGCGTTGACCCAGCCCTTCTCCACTGCGTAGAGCGCATAACCCGCCACCTGCACGTCGTTGAACTTGCCCGCGCGCCGGCCGGTTTTCCAGTCGACGATGCGCACACGTCCGCGCTCGTCACGGAAGGCGAGGTCCATGCGCAGGAAAACCGGAACATCCCCCACGTGGAAAGACACGAGTTCTTCCATCGACAACCACGCCGACCGCTTCACCTTGAAGGCTTCGCGCAGAGTGGGCGACTTGAAGAAGTTCCGCAGCGAACGCATGACGATGCCGACCAGGATCTTCTTGTCTTCCTGCTCGATGGGTTGGAGGTACTCGTGTTCGAAGAGGCGGAAGCCGTTGGTGCCGCTTTCGCTTTCCTTCCATTCCTTGAGCATCCGTTGGTGAACCACCGCCCGGATCAGCGCTTCCTGAACAGCTGGTTCTGGAATGGAATCGTTTGCGCGCAGGAAGTCTTCGATGGTTTCGTGGACCACGGATCCAGCCCACAGTGCGAGGGCGGAGAGCTGCTTCAGCCGCTGAACTTCGGAATCCTCGATGATTCCGTAGTACGAGTAGTAATACTTGCGCGGACAGGTGGCAAACGTGTCGTGACGGGACGACGACCACGCGAAAGCGCGGACATCACGGCGCGTCTCTTCGGCCTTCTCGGAAAAAGCCGGCGCCGCCGCCGACGGAGTCGCGGGCGGGGGGGCGGGAGGCGATGTCGAACTCAAACCGCCACCTGCCGTCCAAGCGACGTGAAGAGAACGAAGCGGCGCGACTGATGCGAGTCGGAGGCGAGGGCAAGGCCACGCGCATAGCGCCGAAGCTGCGCCGCATGATGTGACGCCTGAGCGAGGACCTGATCCTCGCTGATCGCTTCGGTCTTGTAGTCGACCACCACCCAACCTTTCTCATCCTCAAACGCGAGATCGCAGACCCCTTCGAGAAGGCGATCTTCCTCCACATAGCTGATCGGCACTTCACGGAACACGCGGGCGGCGCGCGCGGCCTCGCGCATGATGGGCAAAGACAGCGCCGCCTCCGCCTGGGCCTCGGCGCGAGCCACCGCTTCTTTTGTCAAAGGAAATGCGGGAGCCAAAGCGGGTGCAATCTTGCGCACCGAGTCGGGCTTGGAGAAGTCTGCAAGCTCGAGCAAGCGATGGACGAAGGAACCAAAGACGCGTCCCACAAACTCTGGCGGTTCGACCGCTGCGGGCGACTCGCGGGCCGCATCCTCGCGTACCGGGACCGGTGACAGGGTGATCTCGGACGCGGCAGCGATCAGCGCTGCGCGTCTTGCGCGGAATCCGCCGAGATCGCTCGGCATCTCTTCACCTGGACCTTCAACGAAGTTCTCGGGCGGTTCATCCGGAAGCTTCACGGCACCCGCATCGAGATTCACGAGATCCGGGCTGGGAATCGAGATCTCTTTCGCGATCTCATGCCAGAAATCGCCGACGCGCTCGGTCGCGGGAGGAATGGGAACCACCAGCCAGTCGCGCGCACGGGTCGCCGCCACATAGCGAAGGCGATGGGTCTCCTCGCGAAGCCGCGCCTCTTCCTTGAGCGCCAGCACATCCCAATCCGGCGGCTGACAATCCTTGACAAAACCGAGCGCGATCTTGCCTTCCTCGCGCAAAGGAACCGTATCGACACGGGGAATGACTTTGTCCATCGAGTCGTAGAGAACCACGATCGGCGCCTCCAGACCTTTGGCTTTGTGAATGGTCATGATGCGCACGGTGTGTGGATCACCCGGTCGCGACGACGGCAGATCGGGCTCTTCGCCCGCTCCATCGAGACGATTCGCGAGAAGGAGGTTGAAGCCACGCAAGGTGAGAAGCCCGAGCGACTCGGCCTGACGCGCCAGATGAACGACCTTGCGCAGATTCGAGATGCGCGGCTGGGCACGCACCGTGGAACCGCGTTCGGCCGCGTGGAGCGCCGCGAAGATGGATGTTTCATCGAAGAGGCGTTCGATCAGCGCGGCGGGCGGCAGCTTCGTTCGATCTTCGTAGAGCTTGCGAAGCAGGTAGAGGGCTCGTCCCACTTCGTCGGTCGCGGGCTCCGCTTGAAGGAGCGATAACTCACGCCCCTCGAAGCGCCGCTCGGCGATCGCTCGATCGGAGACGCCGAAAAACGACGACCGCAGCGCCGCCACGAGGCTGGTGGTGTCGGAAGGATCATCGACCGCGCGCAGAACGGCGTGTGTTTCCACAACTTCAGAGCGCAGGAAGAAAGATCGGCCTCCATCGACCACGAACGGAACCGACGCGCGCTCCAGCGCCTGCTCGAGCGGACGGATCTGAGTGAGACGACGAGCCAGGATCAGAACGTCGCCGGCGCGGCTCTTGCGCGTGGATCCAGCGTCGCGCACTTGCAGCGTTCCATTCTGAGCCGCCGACACGAACGCCGCGATGGCGCTCGCCTCGGCTTCAAGGACGGACGAGTCGGCCTCCTGCGGAACCGTGAATTTGAGAGCAAGAAGGCTCGGCTCATCGGCGATGTTGGGACTCGCAGCGAGAGGCTCGTAGTCGGGCTGACCATTCGCGCTCTTCTTGATGGTGTGGCTGAAGAAACGATTCACGAAGCGCAGGATCGCCGGAGTGGACCTGAAGTTCTGGGTCAGCGAAACCAGCTCGACCCCGGGACGCGTCGTCGCCGCCTCGCACGCCGCCGCGAAGATCGACGCATCGGCCCGACGGAAACGGTAGATCGACTGCTTCGGATCGCCCACCACGACATAGGACGCGAGACCGATCGAGGTGTCCTCGGCCGCCGTGGAAGAAACGCCGGCCAGCGTTTCGATGATCTCGACCTGCAGCGGATCGGTGTCCTGATACTCGTCCACGATGATCGCGCGGTATTTGCGCCGGAAGTACGAACGCAGCGACGCGTTCTTGCGCAGCGCCTCGGCCGCCTTCACCAGAAGATCGACGTAGTCGAGCACGCCGGCCTCGCTCTTCCGGCGTTCATAAATGACCTGAACACCCTGAAGGGCCGTCACGAGGCCGCTATAGAAAGAAGCGTTCTTTTCCTTCTCCCACGTCGCGGCGCGATCGGCAATCTCCTGGGTGAGGACGCGGCATTCGTCAAACGCCTCGTCTGCCTTCCACAGACGCTTGTTGCCGAGTCCCTTGCGGACGCGTAACGCTTTGAGCGCCACGATCAGATCAGGATCGTCGAGACCCTCGGTCTTCTCTATGTCCTCGGAAAGCAGCCTCACCGCGACCACCATGGTGTCGGCTTCGGGTTTGCCTTCGACCAACTCCTTGGCGCGCGCGATCTTCGAGACGAACCAGTCGCGCACCGGGCGCGGATCCACGCCGACGTGGCCGATATGAGGCTGCAGGTCACGCTGCCACACCAGGCGGCGGGCAAGCTTCCGCAGGGTCATCGGATCTCCGATGGGCGACGTCTTCTCCAGCGGAATGCGAGAGAGGATCACCGCTTCGAGCAGATCGTCGTAGCCAGTCAGGCGGTCCTGGAGCCACTCTTCCCATGCTTCTTCGAAGATGAAGTCGGACAGCGCTTCGTCGGCCACGCGGAATCCTGGAGTCACGCCCGCTTCGAGCGGTCGCTCCTGGAGCATGGCGGTGCAAAGCGCGTGGATGGTGGAGACCTGCGCGCGTTCAATGGTGGCGAGACCGTCGCTCGCACGTGCAATCACCGAAGCATCCTTGGCCTCGGCGCGGGCGCGTTCCAGCGCATCACGAAGTCGGAGCTTCAATGTGGTCGCCGCGTTCTCGGTGAAGGTCACGGCCGCGATCTGGTCGAGCTTGAGGAAGCCGGTCAGGACGATGTTGACCATGCGATCGACGAGAAGCGTGGTCTTGCCTGTCCCAGCACCTGCCGAGATGACGAAGCTTGTGCCCAGTTCCGAGCGGACGCGCTCGCGAACCGCTTCGTCCTGGGGAATCAACTCGCTCATGCGAACTGTTTCAACTCCGCGACCTTGCGCGCGAGCGGGTCGTGAAGACGGCGACGGCGCTTGCGTCCTTCGAGCACGGCGGTAGGACCACACACCGAAGCGAAGTCGCAGAAGGTACAGGCCGACGGCTCCTGCATGAAGACGCCGTGGCCCATCAGATCCGCGATGCGCAGCAGAAGCGCGCGGAACGTGGCCGAAGTCGCATTCGCCGGCTTGAACGCAACTTGACGTCCGGCGTTCACATAGTCGAGGAATGCCTCGACCACTTTCTCGCCGGGGAAGATTTCCTGCGCGGCCAGAATGTAGAAGGGGATCTGAAGCTGCCGTCCGCCTTTGAAGAGCGAGCCATCCGCGTCCATTGGAGCCTTGCCGGTCTTGTAGTCGCGTAGCACCAGACCGCCGCCTTCCGCGGCATCGATGCGATCAATGCGATCGATCTGGCCGGAAATCTTCAGCGACGTTCCATCATCGAGCCCAATCTCCACGGGAAGAGCGCGATGCGGCTCGTTTGTATTCGACGTGCGATACGGCATGCCGAACGAGACTTCGAAGTGCGCGGGGGTGGTCTTGCGGCTGCGGTAGTTCTCGGCCTCGCGCGCGAGCCAATCCGTCAGCGTATTCAGGAACACTTTCTTCTCAGCGCGCCAGAGCAGGATCAAACGCGGAGGCGAGCCTTCAACCCAGGCTTCGAGACGTTCATCGCCCAACTGAAGCAGACGAGCGCGTTCTTCATCGGTCTTGCGAATCGGCAACGTGCCCGCATCCCGCCGCTCGCGCAGGAAGAGTTCTGCCACTTCGTGGAAAAGAGTTCCCCTTTCCAGCGGATCGAGCTTCCGCCGCTCTTCGGGTTCGATGGCAGGTTCGAGACGCAGCACATAACGAAGGAAGTAGCGGAAGCCGCACTCGCCGAAGGCCGCGATACGACTCGCGGAAATCGCCTGGCCGCTCTTGATCGGATCGAGCTTCGGATGCGTGTCTTCGCCTTCACGTCCGACCAGGCCATCGAAAGGCGACAAGCGCCGTCCGCCACGCCCGCGGGAGAGTTCGTGAGCGGCTTGAAGAAAGGGACGATCGGCCGCGAGCCAGTTGACGGCTTGCAGACCGTGGCGCGAGACGGCTTCGGTGTCGCGTTCGCCCAGGTCGATGCTCAGCTCCATGTCGGTGCGGCCGTCCTCGTCT
>JBDSLN010000385.1:0-6047 GCA_039916365.1 Vicinamibacteria bacterium | reverse complement strand
CCTCTCTATCCGGAATGGCTCGGCGATCGGTCGTTTCAGGAATCGCATGGAGTACGTTTCCCGTACTGTGTCGGTCCCATGGCTAACGGCATTGCTTCGACTCCGCTCGTCATAGCATCGGCGCGCGCCGGCGTTCTCGCGTTCTTCGGCGCCGCCGGACTCTCGCCCGCTTCGGTCGAGGCCAACCTCAACGCGATCATCGACGCTCTGAAAAACCGTGAACCATGGGGATCGAATCTCATCCACTCGCCGAACGAGCCGAGCCTCGAAGAGACCGTCGTCGATCTGTACCTGAAATATGGCGTAGTCCGCATTGATGCATCGGCCTTCATGGACATCACGCCCGCGGTAGTTCGATATGCCGCCAAGGGACTGAGACTTCACAATGACGGAACGGTCGAGCGCAAGAATCGCGTGCTCGCCAAGGTCTCGCGACCGGAAGTGGCGCGACGCTTCCTCGAACCGCCCCCCGATGCAATTCTTTCGGGCCTGGTCGCCCGCGGCGCGATCACCGCGGCGGAAGCGAATCTGGCCAAACGTATTCCGATCGCGGAGGACATCACGGTCGAGTCCGACTCAGGTGGCCATACCGACAATCGTCCGCTCGGCTCCCTTTTTCCGACCATCGCCGCGTTGCGCGATGAGATCGCTACGGCGCGTGGCTACTCCACTCCGATACGCATCGGCGCGGCCGGCGGATTGGGCACCCCGGCTTCCGTCGCCTCCGCCTTTGCTCTGGGTGCTGCCTACGTGATGACCGGCACGGTCAACGAAGCGGCGACCGAGTCAGGCCTTTCGGAAGCGGGTCGTCTTCTTCTCGCCCAGGCTGGGATCGCCGATGTCGCCATGGCACCGGCCGCCGACATGTTCGAGATGGGCGTCAAGGTTCAGGTCCTCCGTCGAGGAACGATGTTCGCCACGCGCGCGCAGAAGCTGTACGACGCGTACATGATGCACGACTCGATCGAGAGCCTGCCCGCAGGCGTGCGCACGCGCCTCGAAAGTGAAATCTTCAAGACCTCGCTCGACGCAATCTGGGCAGAGACCCGCGAGTTCTGGGAAGTTCGCGATCCGCACGAGGTCACCCGCGCCAACAAAGATGCGCATCACCGGATGGCCCTGTGTTTCCGCTGGTACCTGGGCAAGGCCAGCCGCTGGGCCAACGCCGGCGAGCCGACGCGAATCATGGACTATCAGATCTGGTGCGGCCCCGCGATGGGTGCGTTCAACACGTGGGCGAAGGGTTCGTTCCTGGAAGATCCGAAGAATCGCGAAGTGGCGCAGATCGCGCTGAACTTTCTCGAGGGGGCCGCCGCCATCGCGCGCGCGCAGCAGGTGCGCACGTTCGGAGTTCCCGTACCTCCCACCGCATTCGAGTTCCGTCCGGTGCGTCTCGCGTAAAAGGGTCCGCAGCCAGTGCGCGTTTTCCGTGCGCTGAGCTTCGATGTGGTGATCGGAGCCGCGTGCGGTGGGCTTCTGGCCGAGCACGTCACGAACGCGTGCATGCGTCCCGGATGGTGGATCGCTCTGCTGACCGCGGTTTGGAGCATCTACACCGGCGACCACCTTCTCGACGCACGACGACGCCCCCGCTCATCCGGTTCCTACCGACATGAGTTCCATCGGTGCCACACCCGCGCGCTGACGATCGCCCTTGGCTTCGCCATTGTTGCCGGTCTGTGCGCCGCCTTGACTCTGCGTCCGGCCGTGCAGATCTATGGAATCGGTCTGTCGATCGCCGTCGTGTTCTATCTCGCCTCCGCGCAAGGCCTGATCTTGCGGAACGCGCCCAAGGAACCAATCGCCGGACTCCTCTACGCCGCCGGCATCTGGGGCGGCCCGATCGTCATGGGCAAGGGCGAGGGTCCGCAAGCCTGGCTGGCCGCCGCCGTCGCCCTTCACGCGGTCGCCGCGATCTTGAACCTGGTCATGCTGGGCGTGTTCGAGGCGGAGACCGACCGGGAACACGGCAGTCGGTCGCTAGCACTTCGTTGGGGATCAGGGCGCACACGGATCTTCGTCATTGCGCTCGGCATCGTGGGCGCGATTACGTCGATCACTGCGGGTCTCTTCTCGCCCCGCGCGCTGGCACCGGTGTGCGCGGTGCTTGCGGTTCAACTCGCGACCCCTTCAGTTCTGCTTCTTGCCCAGAGCTGGTCAACTCGAACGGGTCGCTACCGCATTTGGGGCGATTCGGTCTTCTTCCTCGGCGCGCTGCCCCGCTTGACGTCCTGATGGATCAAAACGCCGCGACTGCTCGGGGCTTCGACCGACTAGCACCGGTCTACGATCTACTCGCCGACCTCGCCTTCCTCGGGCGAATCCACGCGAGCCAGGTGGCACTGCTGCCCCGCATCGCTCCGGTCGAGAGAGCACTGATCCTGGGCGGGGGAACCGGCCGCTTCCTCGACGCGATGCTGCGACGCGACGTCGCGCGGAGGGCGGTCTCAATCGACATCTCTTCCGGGATGACACAGCGGACGGCCGCCCGACTCCGCCGATCAGACCTGTCGCAGCGCGTGGACCTACGCAGCGGAGGCCTCGAACAAATTCGCGATGGCGAAACCTTCGACTTGATCGTCACCCACTGTTTCCTCGACCTTTTCGATGATGCAGAGTTGCGAGCGGTCGTGCGTCGGCTCGATGCCGCCCTGAACCCGGACGGCCTCTGGCTCTTCAGCGACTTCTCCACCTATAGAAGCGCCGCGCGGCGGGCCATCATCACAATGCTCTACTCCTTCTTTGGATGGACCTGCGGCTTGAAGCCTCGGCGCCTGCCGAACTTTGAAGCAGCGTTTCTGGGAATCGGCCTCACTGAGCAGGTCCGCCAACGCTTCGCACTTGGCCTCCTGGAAGCTCAACTGTTTCGCAAACCCGCGCCGAAACAAGGGCGGTAACCGGCGATCCGTACAACCGCGCTAAGTCGTTGAGTGTGAAGGCCAGAGCGGACCAAATTTGGCGCCCAAAATGGCAAGTCTCTTTTTTGTAACAGTTCTTTTCCTCGCTCGGACCTTGCGGGCCCGCCTGCCATAATTCTCGGCTCCGATCACGACTCCTCGCGATCGCCTAAAGCAACGGATAAAGCGACGAATCCAATATGCCTGCCAAACATCCTCCCATCGCTGTCGTGGGCCTCGGCGCCCTCTTCCCCGGCTCGACGGACGCCAACGGAATGTGGCGCGACATCGTCGCCGGCAAGGATCAGCTCACCGAAATCCCCAAGGCGCATTGGCTGATCGACGACTTCTACGACCCCGACCCCAAGGCACCGGACAAGACCTACGCGCGTCGCGGCGGATTCATTCCCGAGGTCGCGTTCGATCCGCTCGAACATGGCATGCCGCCCAACGTCATCCCCGCGACCGACACGTCACAGCTTCTCGGGTTGATCGTCGCGAAGCAGCTTCTCGAAGACGTCACCCACGGAAATTTTCCCGACGCCATGCGCGAACGCACCAGCGTCATCATCGGCATCACCTCCGCGCAGGAACTTCTCGTCGAAATGGGTTCGCGCCTTCAACGTCCCATCTGGGTGCGGGCGCTGCGTGAGCATGGCCTGCCCGAAGACGAAGTCAACAAGGTCTGCGACCGGATCTCCGGTTCGTACACGCCCTGGCAGGAGAACACCTTCCCCGGTTTGCTCGGCAACGTCGTGGCCGGACGCATCGCAAATCGTCTGAATCTCGGCGGCACCAACTGCGTCGTGGACGCGGCGTGCGCCTCGGCCTTCGGGGCACTGGCCATGGCGGTGCAGGAACTGCATCTCGGCAGCTCCGACCTCGTGATCACCGGCGGTGTCGAAACGTTCAACGACATCTTCATGTTCATGTGCTTCTCAAAGACGACCGCGTTGTCGTTCTCCGGCGACTGTCGTCCCTTCGACGCCAAGTCGGACGGCACCATGCTCGGCGAAGGCATCGGTCTGATCGGCCTGCGCCGTCTCGAAGACGCAGAGCGCGACGGCAATCCGATCTACGCCGTGATCAAGGGCATCGGCTCGTCCTCAGACGGACGCGCGAAGAGCATCTACGCGCCGGTCAGCGCCGGCCAGGCGAAGGCGCTGCGTCGCGCCTACGAAGTATCCGGGTTCGGGCCTGAATCCGTCGAGCTGGTCGAAGCTCACGGCACCGGCACAAAAGCCGGCGACGCGGCGGAGTTCGGCGGACTCCAGACGGTCTTCGGCGAGTCTCCTCGCGCTCAGCACGACACGCAGTGGTGCGCGCTCGGCTCCATCAAGTCGCAGATCGGCCATACGAAGGCCGCGGCGGGTGCTGCGGGGCTGATAAAGGCGGCGTTGGCGCTGCACAACAAGGTGCTGCCTCCGACCATCAAGGTCGACACGCCGAATCCGGCGCTGAAAATCGGGGAGACGGCCTTCTACCTCAACACCGCGGCGAAGCCCTGGGTGCGTGATAACTCCCATCCTCGACGCGCTTCCGTCAGTTCCTTTGGATTTGGCGGCAGCAACTTCCACATCACGATGGAGGAGTACGTCGGCAAGGCAAAACGCGCCACCCGCATGCGCACGATGACCTCCGAGTTGGTGGCAACTTCGGCTGAAACACCTGCAGCACTCATACAGGCCCTGGACACGGTTCTGACTGACTTGAAGGCTGGCGCGTCCCTCAGCGGTGTCGCTCAAGCTGCAGCGGTCACGTTCGACCCAAAGGCAGATTGCCGTCTGGCCGTCGTTGCAAGTTCAGTCGAAGATCTAGAGAAGCAGATCGGCCTTGCAAAACCCAAGGTGGACGGACCCGCGTTCGACCTTCCCGGCGGGCCGACGTACGGACGCGGCGCGAAGAACGCGGGCACGATCGCCTTCCTGTTCCCCGGTCAGGGCTCGCAGTCGGTCGGCATGGGACGTGACCTCGCGATGGCGTTCGACCCTGCGCGTCAGGCCTGGGACGATCACGCGCACCTCACATTCGGCGAAGGCGCCGAGAAAGAGCCGCTTCACCGTGTCGTGTTCCCGCCTTCCGTTTTCACGGATGAGGCGCGGGCCGCGCAGGCCGCACGACTCACCGCAACCGAATGGGTTCAGCCGGCGCTCGGGATCGCCAGCATCGCTGTGCTGCGGATGCTGCGGCATCTCGGCGTGGATGGCGACGTGTTCGGCGGCCACAGCTTCGGCGAAGTCGCCGCTTTGCACGCGGCAGGCGCCATCGACTCCACGTCGCTGCTGAAGATCGCGCGACGTCGCGGCGAACTGATGCGTGACGCCGCCACCACGTCGGGAGCGATGTGGGCGATCGCACTTGGCAAGAAGACGGTCGCCGAGCTGCAGTCGCAGATCAGGGAGCCGGTGGTCATCGCAAATCGAAATTCAAAAAAGCAGGTCGTCATCGCCGGACCCACCGAAGCGGTGGACGAGGCGGCGGCGACACTAAAAGCGCAGGGGTTCAAGGGCACGCGCCTTCCCGTGGCCACCGCGTTTCATTCGAGCGTCGTTGCCGGTTCGGTGGAGCCCTTCGCGCAGTTTCTCAAGAACCAGCCGATCACCGTCCCGACCAAGCCGGCCTACGCGAACACCACGGCCCAGCGTTACACCGGCGGTGAAGACGGCATCCGAGCGAACCTCGCGTCTCAGATCGCTTCGCCCGTGCGCTTCTCGGAAGAGATCGAAACGATGTACGCCGATGGGGTGCGCACCTTCGTCGAAGTGGGTCCGGGCGCGGTCCTCACCGGTCTCGTGAAGGACACGCTGCTTGATCAGCCGCACCTCGCGATCGCAACCGATCGCAGAGGCGCCAACGGAGCCGCGTCGTTCCTTCAGGCCATCGGCACATTGGTCGCTCACGGCTTCGAGGTGAAGCTCGAGAAGCTGTTCGAGGGAACGCGCGTCGAAGCTCGCAAGGAAGCGCCGAAGCCGCACGCCATCATGTTGTCGGGGGCGAACTACGCCAAGCCCTATCCGCCGAAGGAAGGCTCGGCTGGGTTGCCGAAGCCCAATCCGCCGCGCAGGGCCGAGGCTGTGGTGACAGCACCCGCCGTTATGTCGAACCATGCCCCGCAAGAGGAGAGCAGCTTGAAGTCGAACACCCAGGATC
>JBDSLN010000384.1:0-5433 GCA_039916365.1 Vicinamibacteria bacterium | reverse complement strand
TGTAGGCGAGGGTCAGGACGAAGACGACGTACCAGGCGTAAGCCGGATTGACCCACTCTCCATCCTGGGCGTTCGGCGTCCGGTCGGTCGACACATCAGCCATTCAGCCCTCGTTTCACGCTCGCCTCGAAGATCGCAATATAGCAACGGAATTTCCGTGAGGAACTAAACTGCTGCTCGCGGGCGCTTCCGCCGACCACGCTGAACGAGGACCCATGAACATCACCACTCTCGCCGTTCTGACACTTCTGCAGGGGACATCCACCGTGCCAAAGACCGCGGCTCCGGCCGTTGCCTCCGATCCATTTCTCACGCGCGCCAAGGCGATTCTCAAGGTTGCGCCCCTGATCGACGGTCACAACGATGTGCCCTGGTCGATCCGCATCTCGAAGGAGAAGCCGTTCGACGTCGAGGCCTACGACCTCCGCAAAAAGGCGGCGGGCCAGACTGATCTGGCGCGTATGGCGCAGGGCATGATGGGCGGCCAGTTCTGGTCGGTCTACATCCCGGGCGAGGAAGAGACGAAGAAGGCCGGTTACGCGAAGGTTCAGCTTGAGCAGATCGACATTGCTAAGCGGGTGATTCAGAAGTATCCCGATCGCCTCGAATTCGCCGTCAATTCGTCGCAGGTTCTTCCGATTTTCCACAAGGGCAAGGTCGCGTCGATGCTAGGGATGGAGGGCGGGCACGCGATCGAGAATTCTCTCGGCGCGCTGCGCGCCTACTACGGCTTGGGCGTGCGCTACATGACCCTTACCCACAACGTGACGCTTGACTGGGCCGACGCGGCCCTTGGACTAGCGACACACGGAGGCCTCACGAAGTTCGGCGAGGAAGTGGTGCACGAGATGAATCGCCTGGGCATGATGATCGATCTCTCCCACGTCTCGCCCGAGACGATGGACGACGCGATCCGCGTGAGCGCGTCCCCGGTCATGTTTTCTCACAGCTCGGCGCGCGCGCTTTGCGATGTCGCGCGCAACGTGCCCGATGACATCCTGCGCAAGGTCAAGGCGAACGGCGGCGTGGTGATGGTGACCTTCGTGCCCGGCTTCATCTCTCAGGAAGTGGCGAACAAGGGGAAGGAAGGCCGCGCGGCGCTTGAAGGGCGGTTGAAGGGCATCACGGATGCCGAAGAGCGCAAGAAGATAATGGCTGCCACCCGCGAGGAGTTCAAGCCGAAGAACGCGACGCTCGCTCATGTGGCCGATCACATCGAGCATGTCCGTCGCATCGCGGGTGTTGAGCACGTCGGCCTTGGCGGCGACTACGACGGAACCGAAGATTTGCCAGATGGCCTCGAGGATGTCTCGAAGTATCCGAACCTGGTGGCAGAGTTGCTTCGTCGCGGCTGGACGGACAGCGACGTGAAGATGCTGGTCGGCGGCAACATCCTGCGCGTCTGGGCCGCCAACGAACAGATCGCAGCGCGCCTGAAGAACGAGCGTCCGGCCTCCACCGCGACCATTGAAGCGCTCGACGGAACCACGAAATAAGCAGTATTCACGCCACGTCTGCCGACTGGCCACATGCACCCGATAAGATTCCCGGCACGATGAGCCGGGAACGCGTTCCGACCTATGCCGACCGGCTTCCGCCCGTGGTGCCAAAGGTTGAGGACAACATCGACGGGCTCTCCGATGAGCTGGTCGAGATCCTGTATCCCGGCCGCCGGCAGAAGCCGTTCGCGTTGTCGGTGGTCTTCGACGATTCCACTGACGAAACGGTGACGCGAGCCAAGACTCTCTCTTCGGGTGCCGCGGCCTTCACGACATTTCAGGAAGGCTCGATCACGCGCCATCGTGCCGACTTCCATGTCGAACAGGCCTCGATCCTGCGCGACGTCGCATCGCTCGTGGCTGCGCGCCCCGGCAGCGAGATTCTGGTGGCGGGCCGCAAAGCGCCCTACGGCCACGAACTGTGGTTGCCTCTGATGTCCTTCTTCGTGAAGGAGTGATGGCCAATGAGCGCGCTTGAGGAAGATCTGGCGCGCATCGAGGAAGGCACGTTCAAACTCCAAAAGGATTGGGAGCGCTTCTTCGCCGGTCAGGAACGCAAGGCTCCGTTTGAGGCAAAGCAGCGGCTCGATCGATTGATCCGTCGCTACGTCGGTATCGAGATCCGCAACAATATCGAGCGCTTTAGGTTCCAGAGTCTGACCGCGCGCTACAACACCCTGGCCGATATGTGGAATCGCCGGCTGCGTGCGATCGAGGAGGGGCGTCCGATGTCGTCCACTCAGATCAAGCAGGCGCGGGAACTTGCGCAGGAATCGGCGGTCGCGGCGGTGCCTCCCCTTGCTGCTGCCCGGCGTGCCGCGCCTCTCGCGGCCCCTCCCGCGGCTCGGTCTGAGATCCGCTTGAGCACGCTGCGCGACGACGACGAAGGGGTCAAGAATCTCTACGACCAGTTCCGCTCGGCGCGCGCCGCGGTGGGTGAATCGGAGGTCAAGTTTGAGTCCTTTCGCAAACTTATTTCACAGCAGCGAGCGCGTCTTCTCGATGAGAAGGATGCGGTGGCGGTGGACTTCCGCGTGGCCCTTCAGGACGGCAAGGTGGCGCTCAAGGCCAAGCCCGTGCGGATTAATTGATCGCTTGAACCCACGACGCTTTTTTGTCGCCACGGCGGTCGCCCTGGTCTTTGGTGCTCAGCCCGCACTCGCGTGGCCGGCTGACCTGTCGCAGTCGATCGCTCGCGACGCTCTGAAACTGATTCCCCGGTCGCTGGCGGAGCTTTTCCGCGCCCATGAGAAGGAAATCTTCGGCGAAGCAAGCGCCTGCTCGTCCGAGGCCTTACCGCTCGTCTACGCCGATCTCGCCAAAGGCAAGCTCGCGGAGCCCACCACCGACGCGCTGGCCAGGGAGATGGCGGATCGGGTGAAGGACCTCCACGGAGCGGACTTCCGCGCCGCGGTGATCGCCCTCGGAGTGACGTACCGCCTCGTCGTCGATCTGTCCGATCCAGGCGTAAGCGAAGACCTCGGATTTGACGCCAAGGGTCGCGCGATTCGTCGCGAGTTCTATCTGTTCGTCGCCGCCCATCGAGGCAAGATTCCGCTGGTCATCGTTCAGCCGGAAGCGATGCGGATGAAGATCGAGGCGGTTCCGTCCTATCTGGGAGCGGTCGTCGCGAAGACACCTTCGCAGGCGAGGTTGCTTCGCGAAGAGGGTGAGGAAGGTGGCCGAGTCACCCCTTACCGTCAGATCGATTTTCTGAGCCCCGTGTTCGCGGTGGCCTCCACGTCGTACTCGCGCTCGGTGAGTGCGGTGGCCGCGACCTGGATTGCCATCTGGCGCAGCGCCGGCGGCGACATGAACCGCCAAAGCATTCCCCAAGTCATCTCTCCCAAACCCTCAGCCTTTTCCCAGGAATAGTTCATGACCTCTCAGAAGAAACGCGCCCTCATCTCTGTCTTCCGCAAGGAAGGCATCGTGGAACTGGGCAAGGGACTGGTCGCTCTCGGTTTCGAGATTCTCTCGACCGGCGGGACGGCGACGTCGTTGACCGAAGGCGGCGTTCCCGTCACGGCGGTTTCTGATGTCACGGGATTTCCCGAGATTCTGGGCGGACGCGTGAAGACGCTTCATCCGAAGGTCTTCGGCGGCATCCTGGCGAAGCGCAACGAGGAGCATCTCGCCGACCTCGACAAGACCGGACTCGCGCCCATCGATGTCGTGGTGGTAAACCTCTATCCCTTCGAGGACAAAGTGTCGAAGGGCGCCTCCTTCGAAGAGGCGATCGAGAACATCGACATCGGCGGTCCGTCGATGGTCCGCGCCGCTGCGAAGAACTTCCAGTCGGTGGCGATCGTGGTCGACGCGGCCGACTACGGACTTCTTCTCGAGCGTCTCTCGCTTCCCGATGGCGTTGATCGTGGGACGCGTCTCTTCTTCGCGCAGAAGGCGTTCCGGTACACCGCGCGTTACGAGGCGGCGATCTCGCAGTACATGGCCGAGATCGAAGCGGGCGAGTCAGGCTTCGCCAAGGCGCAGAGCGACAGTGTGTTCCCGTACCGTCTGAGCCAGAGCTTCGAGAAAATTCAGGACCTGCGCTACGGGGAGAATCCTCATCAGCGCGCGGCGTTCTATTCCGACATGGGTTCGACGATGTACTCGGTGGCCGCGGCCCGCGTTCTTCAGGGGAAGGAGTTGTCGTTCAACAACATCCTTGATCTGGATTCTGCGTGGCGTCTGGTGACCGACGTCGATGGAACCGCGGTCGCGATCATCAAGCACACGAATCCTTGTGGAGTGGGCCGCGGAGCGACGTTGGAAGAGGCGTTTGGCCGCGCCTGGGACTGCGATCCGACGTCCGCCTTCGGCGGCATCATCGCTCTCTCCACCCGCTGCGACGCGGCCGTGGCGGCCAGGATCATCCCCACCTTCTTCGAAGCCGTGATCGCGCCCGGTTTCAGCGCTGACGCCAAGGCGCTGTTCGCGACGAAGAAGAATCTGCGCGTGCTCGACATGGACGTCACGTCGATTCATCGCGTCACCGGCTTCGACCAGAAGCGCGTGATGGGTGGAATTCTGGCGCAGGAATGGGACATGGCGCGTTTCGATCGCGCAGCCTGCGAGGCCGTCAGCAAGCGCAAGCCCACCCCCGCCGAATGGGAGGCGCTCGGTTTCGCCTGGAACGTGGCGAAGCACGTGAAGTCCAATGCGATTGTCTTCGCCACGGCTGACCAGACCATCGGAATGGGCGCGGGTCAGATGAGCCGCATCGACTCGGTGAAGATCGCGATCCAGAAGGCGCAGCATTCCCTGACCGGGACGGTCGTCGCGTCTGACGGCTTCTTCCCAGTCCGCGACAACGTCGACGCCATCGCCAAGACCGGCGCCACCGCCATCATCCAGCCCGGCGGATCAGTGAAGGACGAAGAAGTGGTGAAAGCCGCGGACGAACTCGGCCTGTCGATGGTCTTCACCGGAAAACGCCACTTCAAGCATTAGGTCCAAACGCAGTGGTCAGCGGTCCGACCAGAAACTGGGGCCGGCTTCTGGGGGCTACTCGCGACCGATCAGAACGAGATCGGCACGGTCTTTCGGTCTACCCGACGCGCGCTTGTTGCGGACGAACTCCTCGAGGCCGAGAACCGGCACGCGGATTCCCTCGATCACGATCTCGGTTCGGCCCGCCCATGCCTCGTCCCAGGAGACGCCGGAAATGTCGTTCATCAGATCGATTCGATTGGGCTCGACGCCGACCTGGTAAATCACGTCCGGGTTGAGCAGATCCGCCTCCGCGAGGTCGAACAGCGGTGCTTTGAAGGTCCGGAGGGCCGCGAACACCCGGCGCGCGTTTTCCGGCGTGGGCCTAACGAGGATGTCTATGTCCTGCGTGGCGCGAACGAAACCATGAGCGGCGAGCGCGTGGGCCCCCACGAGGACGAACTCAACGTGCTCGGCGGACAACGCGGACAACATCGCGACG
>JBDSLN010000383.1:0-5046 GCA_039916365.1 Vicinamibacteria bacterium | reverse complement strand
GATGGACCAGCGGAGACCAAGGCCGGTTTGCCTAAACGTGCAGGGTCACGCTGCCCGAGGAAGCGATGCCCAAAATCCCCTTGACTCGTTGCAGGAAGTCCTCGGGGCACTCCTGTCCACCGGGTGGAACTCCGTCAGCCTGGGCGTGAAGGGGCTAGGCTTCACCGCATGCTCAAAGGCGTCATTTTCGATTTCGACGGCGTGCTTGTGGACAGCGAGAAGGCCCACTTCCACGCGTTTCGGTTGGTGCTTTCAGAGCACGCGGGTTTCGACATCGGCTTCGACGAGTACACCGAGCACTATCTCGCCCACAGTGATCACGTGGCCACCCATCGCGCTCTCGAGCGGCATGAACAGCCGAATCCGCCCGACCGTGTCGAAGATCTTGCGACGCGGAAGAAAAAGGTCTTCGCCGAGCTTCTTCCGAAGATCGCCTTTCTGCCGGGCGCGCGTGAACTGATTCTGGCCCTTCACGATGCGGGCGTGCCGCTCGCAATCGCGTCGGGCGCGCGGCGCGTCGAAATTCAGGCTCTTCTCGAGGCCGGCGGACTACTGAACAAGTTCAAGGGCATCGTATCGGCCGACGACGTTGACAACTTCAAGCCTCATCCCGAGCCCTATCTGCGCGGTCGCGCGCTGGTCGGCGCCAACGATGACCCGCGCGGCGTGGTCGCCTTTGAAGATTCGCCGACCGGGATGGTTTCAGCGCGTGCCGCCAACCTGCGCGTCATTGGCGTGACCAACTCCTGCCCGCGCGAGCGTCTGGGCCTGGCCCATCGCGTCGTGGATTCTCTGACGGAGCTTTCCCTCAAGGACCTGGAGACGTTCGCGTCGGCGGTCTGATTCTGATCGCGGGTCCTGGCCCGATAAGTCTCCCCGGGCTTCTATGCTTCGTCCATGGAAGATCCGGTATTGCATGATCTCGTGGCGATGGGGCGTTTCCTCTCATCGCTCGATGGGATCGGCGTGAAAGGCGTCAAAGCAGGCAAAGGGAAACCGGCCGAGCGTCAGGTGGCGGCCGCCGCGTCAACCGAGTCGGTGCGGCTGGCCATCGCTGAGGCGGGGAATGCGTTCGAGGTTCGCGCCGCACCCTCGACGGAGAGTGCGCCGATGCCACCCTCGCGCCCGCGCATAGATCGCAATCTTGCGGCGGCCGACGTGGCGCTTGAAGATATCCGCGAAGTCATCGGCGACTGCAAACGCTGCCGCCTGTGCGAAGGCCGAACGAAGATCGTGTTCGGTCAGGGCAGCAGCATCGCTGATCTGATGTTCGTCGGCGAAGCACCCGGGGCCGACGAAGATGCGTCCGGTCTCGCCTTCGTGGGACGCGCCGGCCAGCTCCTCACCGACATGATCGAGAAGGGGATGAAGATACAGCGTTCCGACGTCTTCATCGCCAACGTGATCAAGTGCCGTCCGCCCGGCAACCGACCACCAGAGCCCGATGAGACGGCAACCTGCCAGGGCTTCCTGGAACAGCAAATCAAGGTCGTTCAGCCGCGCGCCATCGTGGCACTCGGCGCCACCGCAGCCAAGTTCATGGCACGCACCGGCGATCCGATTTCCCGGATTCGCGGGCGCTGGCACTCGTGGGATGGCATCCCGGTCATGCCCACGTATCACCCGGCGTATCTACTTCGGAATCCGGCGGCCAAGAAGACGGTCTGGGAAGACCTCAAGATCGTGATGGACCTTCTCGCGCAGCCTTGATTCAATGCGGGATTTCCGACTGAGATGAAGCAGCTGCCCCGCCCGGTCGAAGCGCAGACGTCTCTGCCGGGGCTCGGCCCGGTGGATCGCTTCGTCGATGTGGCCTTGCCCCTGCCATTGATGCAGCCGATGACGTATCGCATCCCGCCCAGCTGGCCCGATGTTCCGCGTGGCTCCCGTGTTGAAGCGCCGTTCGGCAAACGCCGCGTCACCGGAGTGGTGGTCAAGGATGACGCGAAGCCGAGCGCCGGGGTCGCGGTCAAGGCGCTCACGACGGTCCTTGATGAAGAGCCGCTGGTTTCCGATCGCCTGCTCGAGCTCGCCCTCTGGGTGGCCGACTACTACATCGGTCCGGTTGGGCAGGCCACGCGCCTGGTCGCACCTCCCGGCGGCATTCGCGCATCGAAGCGTGTGGTGAGGCTGACTTCGCAGGGATGCGCTGAAGTCACCTCGGGCAACGCCGACGAAGTGTTGAAGGCACTTCATGACGCGGGCGACAAGATCTCGATGGCCGCATTGGCCGAGCGTCTCGATAAGGACGTTTCTTCGAAGCTCTTGAGGCTCGAGCGTGCAGGCCTCGTCGCGTTTGAAGTGGAACTTTCGACCAGCGACTTCCATCGCGTTCAGACCGCGACGGCGGAAACAGGACTCGAAGCGGCCGAATCCGACCTCAAGGGCCGAGCCCTCGAAGTCGCGCTGCTTCTTCGCGAATGGGGAGGGACGGCCGCGGTCCGTGATCTGGTCGGTGATGTCTCGTCGCGACGTCAGGCGCTGAAGTCGCTGGAGAAGAAGGGCCTTCTCAAGTTGAGTTCCGAGGTGGCCGAGCGCCGTCCCGATCCCAGCACCCAGCGCGCGCTTCGTCCTGCGCCGGTCGAGGAACGGATTCTTACGCCGGAGCAGTCAGAGGCCGACACCAAAGTCGCGGTCGCGCTGGGCGAGTCCGAATTCGTCCCGATCCTGCTGGAAGGCGTGACCGGCAGCGGCAAGACAGAGATCTATCTGCGCGCCGTTCAGAAGGCGCTCGAACTAGGGAAGACAGCGCTGCTTCTGGTGCCTGAGATCGGACTCACTTCGACACTGGTGCGTGCGGCGCGCGAACGCTTTGGCGATTTGGTCAGCGTTCTGCACAGCGACATGGCCGAAGGCGTTCGTCACGACGAATGGTGGCGCGCGAGACGGGGTGACGCGCGCGTCGTGGTGGGCGCTCGCTCGGCGGTCTTCGCGCCTCTGCCGAATCTGGGGCTGATTGTCGTCGACGAAGAACACGACTCGGCCTACAAGCAGGAAGACGCGCCCCGTTACAACGGACGCGATGTGGCGGTCTATCGAGCGCGTCTCGAAAAGGCGGCGATCCTGCTTGGCTCGGCCACCCCGTCGATGGAGTCGCGCCTGAATGCCATCAAGGGTCGCTACACCTGGATTCGTCTCCGCAATCGCGTGGGTCGGCTGGGACTCGCTCGCGTTCACATCATCGACCGCAAAAAGCAGAAGCTACCCACCGCGATTCTCACCCCGCCATTAGTTGATGCGATCGGTGAGCGTCTCTCCCGCAAAGAGCAGACCGTCCTTCTGCTCAACCGCCGTGGCTATGCGACGAGTCTGGTCTGCCGCGAATGTGGAACTGCGGCTCAGTGTCCGCACTGTTCCGTTGCTTTCGTCCTTCATCGCCGCGGCGAACAGGCGCAGTGCCACTACTGCGGTCTGATGAAGGCCACGCCGACCCGCTGCTCCGTCTGCCGAGGCGACTACCTTCGCCTTCAGGGCTATGGGACTCAGCGCGTCAGCGAAGTTCTGGGGACCTTCTTCCCGGACGCGAAGGTTGATCGGATTGATCGTGACATCGCGGGGCGCCGTGGCGCGGTCGGGGAAGTCCTTCATAAGTTTGAGAAGCACGAGACCGACATCCTGGTCGGCACGCAGATGATCGCCAAGGGCCACGACTTCCCGAAGGTCACGTTGGTGGGAGTGATCGATGCCGACGTCGGTCTCGGCCTACCTGACTTCCGTTCCGCCGAGCGGACGTTTGCGCTGCTCACTCAGGTTGCGGGGCGCGCGGGCCGCGGCGATCTTCCCGGAGAGGTCCTTCTTCAAACTCACAATCCGAAGCACTACGCCATCGAGTTCGCGCAGAACCAGGACTACGACGCCTTCTTTGATCGCGAGATGGAATACCGGCGGACCATGGGCTATCCGCCGCACGATGCGATGGTGAACGTCCTCTTCCGGGGACCGGTGGAAGCGGAGGTGGCGAAGAGCGCTCGCAACATCGCCCGCAGGCTGAAGCCGAGGCTCGGCGGGGGAGTGCTGGGCCCGTCTCCCTCGCCGCTCTCAAAGGTTCGGGACGAGTTCCGCTATCAGGTGGTGATCCGCGGCAAGCGCGGGGTCATTCGCGAGGTCGTCCACGAAGCCCTGATCGCCGAGTTCGGAACGATGCGCTTCCCGGGCGTTGCGGTGGACGTCGACCCGATCAGCCTGATGTAATTGTTCCTGAGAGCGAGAATCCGGGTAGCCCGCTTGCCCTGAGCTTGTCGAAGGGTGGTCCCTGAGCGGGAATGCGGTTTCGCTTCGTCGTCGAAGGGCTAGACGGACGGCGGCTTAGGGACTTCTTGAGTCGGCTGCATCACGATCTCCGTCGACTCGATTTCCTTGCCGGGCTTGAAGCGGATGCTCCGTCCCGGAGGAATGGGAACTTCCTGCCCTGTCCTCGGATTCCGACCGATCCCGCGCTTGCGCGGCCGGATGATGAATACGCCAAAGCCTCTGATCTCAATCCGTTGGGAATGAAGTAGCGCATCTTTGAACGAGTCTATGACGGCCTCGGTCGCCATTTCGGCGCGCACACGGGTGAGATCGGCCGCTAGTGCAACCTGGTCAATGAGATCGGCCTTGATGAGGCTCATCTGACTTCCTTCGCCTGTTTGAATGTCTCGGTGCGATGGTCAAAGCGGTTAAGGACGGAGCCGAATTCATTTCGGCGGAGTCCGAGGGGTCTTGGGGGGCTAAGTATGACTGTCCGTTTGAAGGTGCGGCCCCCCAGCTAAACTAGAATAGACCATGTGAAGCCAGAATCCACAACCGAAACTGAAGCCCTGCCGCTGGTTGCCCTTGTGGGTCGGCCCAACGTTGGAAAGTCCACTCTCTTCAATCGCCTGACCGGCCGGAGGCAGGCAATCGTCGATTCGAAGCCTGGATCGACCCGCGATCGCGCCTATGGCCGTGTCGAATGGCAGCGACGTGAGTTCTCCATCGTCGATACCGGCGGCCTTTCGCCGGGCGCTGATGAGATGTTCCTCAACCTGAGCAAGGCGCAAGCGGACGTGGCCATCGGCCAAGCCG
>JBDSLN010000382.1:0-7640 GCA_039916365.1 Vicinamibacteria bacterium | reverse complement strand
TATCAGGCAGAGAAAGCTCTCATTCTTTCTGACCAGGCCCTGCGCGCCTTGGCAAATCTGGCTCGGCCGGCTGACCGGCGCCGCGGCCATTGTGGGCGTCGGATGGGTCGGTGTCCTTGCCACCGTGCCCTTCTCCGACTTCTCGCGCGATGTCTTCCCACTAATCATGGCCGTCGTCCTTGCCGGTGTGCTCTTGGCGATGAACGCCATGGTTATGATCCTGGCCGCCAACTCGCCGCGATGGTTCGTCGCTGATGTGGTGGCGGCGATGATCCTCGTCGCCGGCGCGGCCTGGAGCCTTGAGCAGACTCTGCGCATTGGCGACTTCGCTTTGATGGTCGAGGGCATCATAGCCATTGTGGCGGGTGCGATGGCCGCGCAGTTCCTGGGCGGTCTGGCTTTCCTGGCGGCGGGTCATGGCGACGGACCTTCGGGCCATCGGGCCCATTCACTCACCTGGTGGTCCCTCGGGGTCCTTGTGCTGGCGGGTCTGGGCGCGCAGCGAGCCTACGAATGGAATCGCTCGCTTGGCAGCATGCTCGCGTATCCAAACGCGAAGTCCGTGGGACCGACACAGACTCTGGTCTCGACGTTCCCGAAACGACGCGGGGCTTCGTACCTTCTGGATACACGCACCGGCCAGTCCCAGCGAGTGAGCGCCTTCATGGCTTGGCGGTCGATTCATCCGGGCGGTTCAGGCGTGGTCGGATTCGTCGAACCGGACATCGGACGCGCGCGTGAGAAGCACCTGGTAATAACTCCCGTCGACCTAGGGCGCCCCCCAATCGCGGACCTGCCCTTTCCCGAGAGTTGGGGAACGTTGACGGATATCGCATCGAACGGCGAATTAGCGATCTTTTCGACGTACCAGGGGTTGTCCGTGATTCGGACGCAGACTGGTACGAAGGTGTTTGATGCACCCGGGAGGAACGTCCACTGGGCCCAGTTTCAGACCCCATCGACGATCGTGACCCTGGATTCCGACACGTCAGGCCCGCGGCTCCGGATCCTGGGCCTCGAGGGGAAGGTGGTTGAGGAGCGGGCATTCCCCGTCACTGCTGCGGATTGGTACCTGACCGTCCACGCGGACTCGGGAAGGGTCGTAGTCACCCAGCCCTTGATCGGCGTGACTCTCTACGGGCGCGGCGGACGTGTGGTGGCCAGCGTACCCGCCAATCAACAGATCGGCCATGCATTGTCGGTGTCGCCACAGGGCGTGCTCATGACGCATGCCGGAGACTGTCTGGTCTTGGGGGGTTCCGGGCTCAGGCTGATTCGGCACGACGAGTCGACGGTTCACGACGTACCCTTCCTGCTGGAGGGTGTTCCCATCGCACTTGCGGGCGTTCTCGATATCAGCGGCGAGCTCGCATCGGGTGAGGTCATGATCAATCAATACGAACTTGCCCAGAACTCGGTCCTTCTCGTTGATCCGCTCACCGGCGTCATTCGGCTGAGGCTGAAGGGATTCAAGACCCCGGCGGTTCGCGACTGGAGGGGGGTCGTTCCGGCGGGAGAACCGACGGGCGACAGTGCCCTGCGACTCTTGAGCAGCGACGATCACGACCTCTTCTTCCTCGATCCCGGCTCGGCCGCGCCCCGACTCCTGGTGAAGAACACCAGGGAGGATCGCTAGCCGTGGGCGCCCCCGCGGTCGCATTCCCCGGCTACAAGATGGTGAGGCTTCTCGGCAAGGGGGGCATGGGCGAGGTCTTCCTCGCGGAGGACGAGGCGCTTGGCCGCAGAGTTGCGATCAAGACACTGACCCCCACTCCCGAGAGCCGGGCGCGGTTCCTGCGTGAGGCGCGATCGCTCGCGACCCTCGATCACCCGCGCGTGGTCAGGATCTATTCGTACGGAGAGACGACCGAGTCCCCGTTCTTCGTCATGGAATACGTCGAAGGCGAGACGCTCGCGGAACGCCTGACCCGCGGACGCCTGCCGTTTGAGGAGGCGGCCCGCATCACGCGGCAGATCATCGAAGCCCTCGCCGCCGCTCATCGCCGGGGGCTTGTGCATCGCGACATCAAGCCCAGCAATGTCCTGATCGACGCAGAGGGCCAGATACACGTGGCCGACTTCGGTCTCGCGCGGCAGATGGAAAAGTCTGCCTCGCTCACCAGCACCGGACAGTTCGCGGGCTCGCCGCACTACATGTCGCCGGAACAGGCGCGCGGGCATGAGGTCGACTTCCGCGCCGACCTCTACTCCCTCGGCATCGTCATGTACGAAATGATCACAGGGAACCGCCCGTTCGACGGCGGCTCGGGCGTGGAGATCATCGCGCGCCACCTGACCGAGACCGTTCCCTCGGTCGCGGAGGTCCGGCCCGACGCGCCTCCGTGGCTTGCCTCAATGGTGGAAGGCCTGACCAGGAAGAATCCTGCCGAGCGTCCGGGTTCTTACGAGGAAATCCTGCGAGCCTTGTCGAGCGAGAGCACCATGTCGTCGCAGGCGACGGACCGAACGTCCACCCGCACCTTCGGCGCGGGCGGCCAATCATCGGCATCCACCGCGGTCGCGCACCGAGGCCGCAAGTCCCGGTGGGTGTGGGCGGCCGTCGTGCTGATGGCGGCACTTGCGTCCGCGGCCGCGTGGTTCGCGTTGAATCGTCGTCCCACCGGAGCCCTGGTGGTGGTGGTGGCGCCTTTCTCGGCCGACGATCCGACCACGGCGAACGAGGGTCGCACAATCGCGACCCTGATCCAGGACGAGATCGAGCGCCTCTCCGACAAGGGCGCGATCTTTGTCGTGGGCCCCGGCGATTCGGATCGAAGCCCGGGGACGGAGTCTGGCGCCCGGCGGCTGCGCGAAGCTCAGGGCGCCGCGTTCGTGGTGTGGGGCCGCGTCTTCAAACTGGGCAATCGCACTGATATCGAGGCGCGGCTGACAACTTCGCCTGGATCCCCTCTGCTCCCGGGCTGGCCTGAGCCTCTCTCAGTGGACGACTCGCGGCAGGGACTTGAAGCGCGGCGGCAACTGGCCCAGGCCATAGCCGCCGCGGTGGCGGGAGGGAGGCGATAGCGGCCTACTGTCCCGTCGTGAAAGTCTGGCGGAAAACGGCGGGGCGAGCTCGGCTAAGCTTCGACACGATGCGATTCGACTGCAAGCCGGTCGGACTCGACTTCATCGAAGAGGCGCCCTACCGCTTCGAGAACGTCGTCGAGCTCGAAGCAGCGCCAGAGACGGTGTTCGACATCTTCGCGGACGGTGAGAGCTGGCCTCGCTGGTTCGACGGCATCGAGCGTGTGGTCTGGACGAGCCCGGAGCCGAAAGGTGTCGGTACCACCCGCACCGTCACCCTGACCACGATGACGGTGTACGAGCACTTCCTCGCCTGGGATCGCGGCCGGCGTTTCGCATTTCGATTCGAGGGCTCATCATTGCCTCTGTGCCGCGCGGGCATCGAGGACTACCGGCTCGAGGATCTTGGCACCGGCCGCACCAGATTCCACTACGGCGTTTATCTCGATCCGTCCCATGTTGTTCGCCTGGCCGGTCCCCTCGCCCGCGCGCAGTTCAGGAGCATGTTCCGCAAGGCCGCGGAAGGGCTCAAGACCTACGTCGCCGCGAAGGGGAAGTAAGGGCGCCTCCTGGAAGCTTCGCCGGTTCGGTCGTCGGGACGTTGAGGGAGGATCGATCGCATGAAGAGCGCGCGTCTCGGACTCAGCGAGTCGATGACGGAGACGCAGTCGACACCGGCTATTGGTACACCACCGAACTAAAGGAGTTCGCGACCTGTATCGGCGTGCCCTCGGCCGGCAAACTGCGCAAGGATGAGCTCGAGAAGGCGCTTCGGCATTTCATCCGCTTTGGTGAAGTGAAAAACTTCGTTCCTCAAAGGGGCGTTAACGTTGTGCCCATTCATGGGTGAAACGCGCGTCGATTTGGTTCACCTTCTGGAGGACCTTCGCGACGCCTACGTCGATGGAATCGACGAAACCATCCTCTCCGAGGCCATCGCAAACTCGCTCGACTCGCGCGCGTCGAGGATCGAACTGGACATCGACGTCGCGACAAGTTCCATCACGATTCGCGACAACGGAATGGGGATGAGGCGGGAGGAACTGCGGCGCTACCACGATCTCGCGCGCAGTTCGAAGGAGAGAGGCGAGGGCATCGGTTTCGCGGGCGTCGGAATCAAGCTCGGGCTTCTAGTCTCGAGCGAGGTGTGGACAGAGACTGCGCGCGCCGGGGGCGCGCCTATCGCCACGCAGTGGAGGCTTGCCTCGAAGAACCGGGCGCCCTGGCAGTTCCGCGAGCCTTTCGGCGCGGTCTCGGGCCGGGGCACTGCGGTTCGCCTGTTCTTGAAGAATCCCCTGTCGCCCCTTCTTGATCGGGGATTTGTGGTCGCCGCAGTGCGCCGACATTTTGAGGCCCTTTTCGAGCCGCATCTCTATAGCGCGTTCTCGGCCCGCTATCCCGACGGAGTGACCTTCCAATGCAACGGTGATGTCCTCGACCAGGAACCGCGACGCGACGCTGTCGTCGTCGAGGTCCGTCTCCCGCGAAAGAAGAAGGCGGCGGGCATCGGTCTGATGTGGCGCAGCGCCGTTCCGCTGAGTGCTGACCAGCAAGGGATTGCCATCAGCACATTCGGCAAAGTGATCAAACGCGGCTGGGACTGGCTGGGCCTGCATCCGCCGTCGCCCGACCGTACGGGCGGGCTCATCGAACTTCCCGCCCTCGCCGAGTCCCTCACTTTGAACAAGGGGGACTTTGTGCGATCGGGCATCCGAGGCGCGCTTTATTTGATGTGCCGAAAGGCTCTTCAGGAAACCGTGACCGCGCAGTTGCAGGCATGGGGTGAGGACACTGCCGCGAACGACGATGCGGCGCGGCGAAAAGCGGCCCGGCCGTTCGAGCGCGATCTCGCGGGCGTGCTGGAGGACCTTTCCAGCGCCTACCCCGCGCTCGCCTCGCTGGTTGAGCACCGTCCAGGTTTCGGGGGCAGGAAACTCAAGACCGTCGAATTGCGTCGGGCCGAGGCGGGTTTGCTCTTCGATGACGCCGTGGCCGCCAATCCTGGACGCGCGGACGGCGCTTCTGAAGAAACTACGGAGGCGGAGGCTTCGGCGTTTCCGGCCGCAGATCCCTCGGATGCGCCTTCCCTGGACGCGACGCCCGCCACGGACCCGCTTGTCCCAGGCGAGAGCGAAGTCTTTACCGGGCAGACGGCGCAGCAGCCCGCGTTCGTTCGCAAGGTCGGACGGTATGGCCTATCCCTCTCCTTCGAGTCGCGTCCGGACGACCACTCGATGGGGCGGCTGGTTGAGAACACCCTCACCGTCAACGTCGCGCATCCGGCATATCAACGCGCCGAGCGCACACGCGCGGAGGGCTATCATCTGGCGCTCGTCGCCGCCATGTCTCTCGCGAAGCTCACGGTCGAGACCCAAGACTACGACGCCTTCATGACGGACTTCTTGCGTGTCTGGGGTGGCGTGACCGTAACGCGGGGGCGAAGGCCTTAGTTTGGCAGCGCCCAGTCTCGATGAGTCCCCGTCACTGAGGCCCCCCAACGAGGTCTGAGGAAGCCAATGAATCCCGTGAAAAGCAGGCGTTCCGGGCTCAGCGCGTCGACCACGGAGACTCAGTTTGAAACTGGCTATTGGTACACCGCCGAACTGAAAGATTTCGCGAGGCGTATCGGCGTGCCCTCGGCCGGCAAACTGCGCAAGGATGAACTTGAGAAGGCGCTTCGGCATTTCATCCGCTTTCGTGAAGTGAAAAACTTCGTCAGGCGAGGACTGACCAAGGGGCCCATGAAGGACCTGGAGATCGGCCTGAACCTGACGCTCCCCGTCGTGAACTACACGAGCAACCGAGAGACGAAGGACTTCATCGACCATGAAGCCGCGAAGATCGTTCCCAACTTCAAGCGCAAGCCTGGCACCCGGTACCTGCTCAACCGCTGGCGAGAGGAGCAGATGAGCGCCGGCAGGCGAATCACCTACGGCGACGTCATCAAGCAAGCCATTGAGCTCAACCGGACGAAGGAGGGCCCGTTACGCACGGAGCACGGCCGGTACATGAACTTCATCTCAGACTTCATGTCGCATGAATCGCGCCGCTCGCACAGCGACGCGGTGAACGCGTGGAAAGAAGTGAAGAGCATGGACGCGCCAAAAACCTACGAGGCCTGGGTGAAGAAGAAAGCGTAGGCTCCCGTCACCGCAGGCACCAATGGAAACGCCCTTAACACCGCTCGACTTCGCGCGCCGTGCCCTCAAACTCTATCCGGACCGCGAAGCTGTGGTCGATGGCACTTTGCGATTCACTTACGTGCAGTTCTTCGACCGCTGCGATCGGTGGTCCAAAGTGTTGCAGCGCATGGGCGTGCGCAAGGGCGACCGCATCGCCTACATCGCCCCGAACACCCACGCGCAACTCGAGTCGTTCTACGCCGTGCCCCAGATCGGCGCAGTGCTGGTGCCCATCAACTATCGGCTGACCGCGGATGACTTCGCTTACGTGATCCAGCACAGTGGGGCAAGTGTGGTCTGCGCGCACGCCGACTATCTCGCCGCCGTCGACCAGGTGCGTCCACAACTTCCCGGAGTCACGCATTACGTGGCCCTCGAAGGCGAACGCGAAGGATGGGAGGACTACGAGGCGCTGGTGGCCGGGGCCGAGCCCGATTTTGAGCGACCGGAGATCTCCGAACTGGATCTGCTCACCATCAACTACACAAGCGGCACCACGGCCCGGCCAAAGGGCGTGATGATCACGCACCGCAACGCCTACATGAACGCGGTGGGCACGTTGATCCACGCGCCAATGAGTGCGGCCGAACGCTATTTATGGACCCTGCCGATGTTCCACGCGAACGGATGGACGTTCGTGTGGATCGTCACCGCCGTGGGCGCCACACATCTGTGCGTTCGCAAGGTGGACGCACCCACCGTGTTCGGCCTGGTGGAGAGCGAACGGGCGACCTTCCTCTGCGCCGCTCCCACCGTGCTGATCTCTATCGCCAACGCGCCCGACGAGCTGCGACGAAATGTCAGGCGAGGCCTCCGCGTTCTGACCGCGGGCGCGCCGCCCGCGGCCGCGACGATCGAGCGTGTCGAAGGGGAACTCGGCTGGACCCTCACCCACGTCTACGGGCTCACCGAGACGGCTCCCTTCATCACGGTCTGCGAGCCGCGGCCCGAGCATGAATCCCTGTCTCCGCAGGAGCGCGCCAAAATCAAGGCCCGCCAGGGCGTCGAGCTGATCACCTCGGGAGAGACGCGAGTGGTGGACGATGCGGGCGACGACGTGCCCCGCGATGGTGTAACACTTGGCGAGATCGTCGCCCGCGGCAACGTGGTGATGAAGGGGTATTACAACGATCCCGAAGCCACCGCTAAAGCGATGGGCGACGGGTGGTTCAAGACGGGTGACGTCGCCGTGGTGCACCCGGACGGGTACATTGAGATTCGCGACCGCCTGAAGGACGTGATCATCAGCGGTGGCGAAAACATCTCTTCAGTCGAAGTCGAGGGTGTGCTGTTGCGTCATCCCGCGATCCAGGAGGTGGCGGTGGTCGGCCTGGCGCATCCCAAGTGGGGCGAGGCGCCCTACGCGTTCGTGGTGCTCAAGGCCGGTGCTCTGGCGACCGCCGAAGAGATCCGCACCTTCGCTCGCGAGCGGCT
>JBDSLN010000381.1:0-4164 GCA_039916365.1 Vicinamibacteria bacterium | reverse complement strand
CGCCAACATCGACATTCCCGCGACAATCATGGACTGGGCGCGTCAGCCCATCCCGCCGGGGGTCGAAGGGCGTTCGCTCGCGCCTCTGCTCGGAACCACCCCGATTGCGCAAAGCGCCTGGCGCAATGATCTGCTCGTCGAGTACTGGGACAACACGAATCCTCTGATCACGCTGATGCCCACCTATCAAGGCGTGCGGGTCGAGAACAACGTGGAATCGGCTCTGTATGTCAAGCACGATACGGGGGAGGAGGAGTTCTACGACGGCAAGAAAGACCCCTGGCAGCTCGACAGCGCGGTCGCGGGCAACCCCGTCGCCGTCAGCAAGTACTTCGAACGCACCAAGACACTCGCGGCCTGTCGCGGCACCGCCTGTCGCTGACGCGCGCGTCCGCTCGTGTCGTAAGCGCGTACATGTCGATATGATTCCTGCGCTATGACCAATGACGACGCACCCAAGAGCTCTTTTGAACTGGCCATGGCCCGCCTTCGCAAGAAGGACGCGGAGAGTGGCGAAGGCATTCGCGAGCTGACCCTTTCGCAGAAGGAAGAGATCGCCGAGATCCGCCGTGTGTATGACGCAAAGTTGGCGGAAGCGGACATCATGAAGCGTCCCAAGCTTCCTGCGGGCCTGCCGGAAGAGCTGCGTGAGCAGGTCGATCTGCTGAACGAGCAGTATCTGCGTGAGCGCGACATTCTGGCCGCCGAGCGCGACGCGAAGATCGAAGCCGTCCGGAGCAAGACCTCCTGAGTAGGTCGGTCCTCGGGCGTGCGGGCCTTTCGGCCCTTCTGAGTTTCGCGTCCATCGTCCTGGTTCTCGCCTTGTGTGAGAGCGGCGCGCGCCTCGCAGGCGTGAGCGTCGGCACGGTCCAGATCAACCGCGGCGTGGTCCGCACGAGCGCCAACCCGAAGCTTGGATTCGAACTGCGGCCTGACTCCGTGGTGAAGTCGGAGGTTGAATACCGGATAAATACGGATGGGCTCCGCGGCCCCTCCGTCGGGCCGAAGCGCGCCGACACGAAGCGTCTCGCCATCTTTGGCGACTCCATTGTCTTCGGTTACTGGGTTGCCGAGAAAGATTCGTTTCCCGCTCAGCTAGGCGCGATTCTGGGGCCTCGGGTTGAGACCTTGAACCTCGGCGTTCCGGGCTACAACCTCGACCAGGAAGTGGAGCATCTGCGAACGCGCGTGGATACGCTCCAGCCTGACGCGGTCCTCTTCGGCTTCTGCTTGAATGATCTTGAGGGCCTGCTGAGTTTCGAGTACGGCCTGACCCAGGCGAGGCGCGAAGCGCGTTCGGGCCCGCGTCGTTTTCTTGAAGCCTTCCTTTCCGTCTCTCGCTTCGCCGCGTGGATTGAGTATCGACTGACCGAGCGCGACGCACGCGCGCAGTTCGCGTCCGCCCGAAACCCGATGGGCGGCGAGTTGTACGACGCGAGTCCGGAGACTCTGGCCGCTCATCTGGATGCGAGCTTCAGAGCACTCGCGTCCATCGTGCAGCCTCGTGGAATCAAAGCGGCGGTCGCGATTTTCCCGATCCTGGGAAATCGCTTTGAGAACTATCCCCACAAAGCGCTTCACGAACAGATCCGCGCCGCTGCCGAGAAGGCGGGCATTTCGGCGGTTGACCTTCTGCCCTGCTTCGCGCACTACAACTTCCGAGAGGTGCGGGTTGACGTCGTGCACCCAAACCCGATGGGCGACCGGATCGCGGCGCATGCAACCGCCGATGGTCTTCTTGCGGACTTGCTTCCCGGCATCGCGCGTCCGAAGGCGCTCGAACGATCGTGCGCGAGTTACCAGCTCAAAGATTTCGCGACGGTGCGCGGCTACTAAGCGAGCGTTTCAGGCCGAGGCTGTCATCCCGAAGCTTTATGCCGACGCCGTCATGACGATCAGCGTCATATCGTCGTGCTTTTTTGGCCCCGTTCGCGAAGGCATCTGCTTCGGCCATCACACGCAGCACAATCTCGGCCGACGAAAGGTCGTGGTCTGCCTGCGGCCCGGGAATGTGCGTTCTCGAATTAGACCATCGGGGCCGAACATCGATGCATGACAAAATCCCCGCGTGAACCCGGCACGGCCCGCAGAACTGTCGGAAATGGACGCCAAGCACGCGTCCCTTCACTGGCTGATCGTGGCGGTTTTCCTACAGATGCTGCCAGCCACACTGCTGGCGCCCGCGATTCGTCCTTTGTTCGCGCAGTTTCATGGCGGGGCCGAGAGCCCGATGCACGCTTTCATGTCGCTCAACATGCTCGGCGCGATTCTGACTACGCCGCTGATCGCCCGGCTGGTGTCTTCAGGCAATGCCCAGCGATCGGCGCGCTGGCTGATGGCGCTCGCCGGCCTCGATGCGATTCTGCTTGTCGTCGTGTCGCTTCCGCTCGCAACTCCCCTGGTTCTGCTGCTCCGAACCTTTGAAGGAGCCGCTCATCTGGGTGCGGCGACTCTCCTTCTCTCCCGCGCCGCGGCGTACAAGCCACTGGTGGGAGCGGGACGCGCCATGGGCATGGCGGGTGGGGCGGTGATGCTGGCGATTGCCTTTGGAAGCGGCCTCGGAGGAATTCTGGTTGCCGAGAGTCCGCGCCTCCCGTTCCTGGTCGGAGCCGCACTCGCAGGTGTCGTCGCTTTGGCGGCGCCGTACCTGTATTCGTCGACTCTTCCGGTCGAGCGCGCTGACCCTTCAACGCCCCGCGTGCTCTCGTGGCGCGACCCGGATATCTTCGGACCGCTGTCCGCGGCCTTCATTGAGCGATTCACGGTTGGTTTGATCATCGTCACCTTCGCCCTCTTCGCGACGAAGACGCACGGACTGTCAGACCGAAGCGTGGGTCTTCTCTATTCGATGCTGATGCTGCCTTTCGCGTTGTTGATGTATCCCGCGAGCCGGATGGGCGATCGGATCCCGCGCGCCGCTCTTCTGGGAGGGGGCACACTCGCGTACGGCCTCTCCATCGCATCGCTCGCGGTCGTCCCCAAAGGGTTCCTGCCGCTGTCCATGATCGTCGCGGGAATCGCGTCGTCCTTCATGTATGGGACGGTGCTCTGCTACGCGGCCACCCTCGTGCCCCCCGAGTCACGCGGTCGAATGATGGCGTTGGTCAACACCGCGGGAGCCGCGGGCATGCTGCTCGGGCCGATGATCGGCGGCATTCTCGTCGCGATCGGGAAGCGGCAGCTTGATCCGATCTCGGCGTACCGAAACGTGTTTTACCTGGCGGGCTCTGTGTGTCTTGTGTGGGTGCTCTTGCAGGTTCGATGGCTGTTCGGCAGGTTGCGCGTAGAGCAAAGGCAGCAGGACGCTGTCGCGATCGAATCGTAGTCAGGTCCTTCGCCTGGCATCGTCATGGCCGATCAAGTTCAAGAACTCCTCAATGTCTACGATGCGGAGGGCCGTGTGGTCGGGTCGATGACGCGCGGCGACGCGAAGGCCCAGGGATTCGCCGCGGGTGCCGTTCAACTTCTGCTTGTGAACGCGCACGGCGACGTGCTTCTGCAAAGGCGCCGTGAAGACAAAGAGAACGGCGGCCTGTGGGACAAGAGCGTCGGGGGGCATGTGCAGGCGGGCGAGTCCTTCGACGATGCCCTGGTGCGTGAATCGAATGAAGAGCTGTTCGGGTCTGCGACCGCGCACAAGGTGATTCTGGTCAACGAACTCGCCAATGGACCTTCGGAACGCCATCCTGTCATCGCGCGCCAGGTGCGCGTTGAACTCGGCCTGCGCGACATTCGTTACGGAAGCTCAGAAAGCCGGTCGCTGATCAACGTGACCTATCACGCGGCGATGTACCTTGGCCGAACCCTGCTCCCTATCTCCGCCTTCGCCCCCCAGCAGGAAGAACTCGCTGATTTGAGATTTTTCACGCCAGCGGCGATCGACAAGATGCTCGTAAGCGGGGAACTAGCCCCGAATATGGGGTTTTTTTGGTTTGCGCTGGGTGGACTCGCTACATCGCGGTGGTGAATCAGATCCGGAAAATTCGTTTGTAGAAACGACGACCCGTCGCCTGATTCGAGCTGCCGCAGGCTCCTAGCTAGACGGTGGCGATCAACCCGTGGCTCGCCAGGGTGGTCTGCACGAGGCGCATGGCCTCTGCTTCCGAAATTTCGATCGGCGCGCTCGAAGCCGCGGCGGCGAGGCGTGCGGTCAGGATCCGGTAC
>JBDSLN010000380.1:0-5217 GCA_039916365.1 Vicinamibacteria bacterium | reverse complement strand
CCGCGCGCGACGGAGTGGATGCGCAGCCATGACCGGACGCTTCGCACGGGCGCCATATTGCTGCTCGCAGTGGCCGTCCTTTACGCGATCGCCCTGCGTCCCAGCCTGTCCGCCTGGGCGGGCGGTGACGGCAACCCCAAAGCGGAAAAACTGGCGGGTCCGGGAGCGCTGCAAAGCCTGGGCTTCCACCGACTGGCCGCACACGACGCGCAGGCGCTGCGGCGCTATGGATGGTTTGTGGGAGCACCCGCACTCACACTCGGCCTTCTTGGCCTTGGCTTTTTCATCTGGAGTTTTAAGCGAAACGATCTGCTGGCGCTCGCCGTCCTGCTCGCTTTCTCGGGCTTTTACTTCTACAAGATCCGCGTCTTCAACGACTACTTCTTCGCCATGCGGCGCTACGTTCCTGCGACCCTTCCGTTCACCTTCATCCTCGCCGCTCTCGCGATCGTGACGATGGCGCGCTGGTCACGCGGATGGCGGGTCGTCGCATCCGCGCTCGGCATCGTGGCGCTTGGTGCCTCCCTCGCGAACACCCAACCGATCCTGAGCTACGTGGACTGGAAGGGAAGCGTGAAGTTCGTTGCGGACGTGGCGCGCCGTTTCGGGCCGCACGACGTCGTTCTCTTCGAGCAGCCGAAGAGCGTTCATCTCCTCTCGCTCCCCCTCTGGGGACTTTATGGCGCGAACGCGTTGGAGTTCCGGCGCTTTGATCCAGATCCCGACAAACTGCACCATCTGATCTCGGCCTGGCGTCCGATCTATCGCAACATCTATCTCGTGACCAGTTTCCGTACCGACGTCTGCGGGCTGTTTCTCGAACGCACGCAGACCTTCCGATTCACGTCGAACGAGTTCGAGTGGACCTATGACCGCGTCCCATCAAAGCCGGAGCCGCGTGCAGTGGAGTTCACGCTCTCCCGCGTGGTGGAACCGGAGAGCCTGCGGATCACCACGGATCCTTTGATCGATATCGGAGGTGACGGCGACCTGCAAACGTCTGGCTTTTTCGAGAAGGAAGCCACAGGCGACCGCACCTATCGATGGACGGGCGGTTGCTTGGACGATCGCGGCAACGCGACGGGATCGGTCTATATGCCTGCCGCCACCGCGGGCGCGCGCGTTTCCATCCTTGCCACGTCTCATCTCCGTCCCGTGAATGCAAAGGTGGCAACGACGAAGGTCTTCTTCGCAGGCGTAGCGGTTGGCGAGTTCACCGCAGATGGCGAATGGCGCGATTTCGAGGTGACTCTGCCGGATCCTCTTCCGCCCGGTTCAAAGATTCTTCGTCTCGATGTGCCCGCGTGGCGGCCCTCCAAGACCGATCCCCTCGAAACCGACACGCGCGATCTCGGCATCATGGTCGACCGGATTGAAGTCCTGCCGCCCAGGGCAAAGATCACGCGATGAGAATCCTGATGGTGACGTCTTCCTATCCGCTCTTCGAGGGCGACGGCACCGCGCCGTTTATCGAAGAGATCGCGCGCAGCGTTGCGGCCCGTGGACATGAGGTCGACATCGTCCTGCCCGCGCATCCCAGGCTCGCCCGGAGGGAAGAGCCCCGACTGAGATTCTTCCCCTTCAACTACGCCCCCGTGCCAGCGCTCAACGTATGGGGCTACGCGCAGAGCATGAACGCGGACCGCGGCTTCAAAGGAAATACGTTTCTGGTAGCGCCGTTTGCCGCGATGGCGACCAGGGCGGCGGTGCAGCGACGACTGAAGGCGGACTCCTACGACATCGTGCACGCGCACTGGGTGGTTCCAGGCGCAGTCCTCGCGCGGGGTCCGGCCAACTCCGCAGGGAAACCGTTTGTGATCAGCCTTCACGGCAGCGATGTGTTTGCCGCCGAACGAAGTCGGCTGATCGGAATCGCTGCGCGTCGGACGTTTGAATCAGCGCGCGCCGTGACCGCATGTAGTTCGGACCTTCGTGACCGGGCCGTAAAACTTGGGGCCCATCCCGGTACGACCAGGACGGTTCCCTATGGCGTGGATGCAACTTTTTTTGGTGCAGGCCCGCTGAACCAGCCTGCACGCGACCTGGCGATGCGGGAGCGCCTCGGTGCCTCATCAGACCAGACGCTGATCGTCGCGGTGGGCCGGCTGGTGGAGAAGAAAGGTTTTGCTCACCTGATCGAAGCCCTGAGTGGAGCGTCGCATCTTCACCTCGCGATCATCGGGGACGGTGACCTGGAACAGGATCTGCGCGCTCGGCTGAACGCGCTCGGTGCCTCGGTCACGCTTGCCGGCCGGTTTTCCCGCGAAGAGATCAAAGACGCCCTTCATTGCGCCGACATCGCGTCCGTGCCGTCCGTCATTGATTCGAAGGGCAACGTTGACGGACTGCCCAATTCATTGCTCGAAGCGATGGCGGCGGGGAAGGCGATTGTGGCGAGCCGGGTGGCCGGCATCCCCGACGTTGTGACTGACGGCGTCGAGGGCTTGCTGGCCCCGCCCGGCGATTCGGAGGCGTTGCGCGAGGCGATCGAGTCTCTAGCCGCAAACCCCGCGCGCAGAGCGATGCTGGGACGCGCCGCCGCGGATCGCGTCGCTCGCGAACTCACCTGGGAGCGAGTCGCTTCTACTCTTGAGGATTGTTATGTCCAGGCGCAAGCGCTGGCAAAACGTTAAGGGGACGGAGAGTCGCGTCACCGAGCCGCGCGAGCGGCTCATGGCCGTGGGCGTCAGTCTCGGCGCCCACGTGGTCGCGCCGTTTTTGAGCCGCGCCTCCGGAGACGCGCCGAGGGACATTCTGATTCTGCGGCTCGATCGCATCGGCGACGTGCTGATGAGCCTTCCTGCGCTCCGTGCGCTCCGGGACGCGGCACCCAAGGCCAGGATTCGTCTCGCGGTGGGCGAGTGGTCGCGCGAAATTGCCCGGGACGCCGCGGTCGACGAAGTCCTGATCTGGAGCGCGCCGTGGGTGGGCCGATCCGATGAAGGGGCTTTGAGCGTGCGCGAGGTTTTCACAAAGGCCCGGGCTCTGCGCCAAGCCACCCCCGATCTCGCGATCGATTTGCAGGGGGACGTGCGCGCGATGTGGCTCATGGCGGCCACGGGCGCACGTACCCGAGTCGGATACGCGAACACCGGTAGTGCGGCGCTTCTCACGGAAATCGTCGAACTCAACGAAGACGTGAACTGTGTGGAGCAGAACTATCGAGCGATTGAAAAAGCCCTGGGCGTCACCGTTCCGCGCAACCCTTTTCGCTGGATTGATGGCGATGGACGCGTTCGTGGACGTCAGCGCATGGCCGCCTCCCTTTTCGAGGCGGGGATCCACAGACGTGGTCCCCTGATAGGCCTTCACCCGGGTGCCGGGAGAAGCATCAAGGAATGGCCGATCGAGAGATTTGTCGAGCTGGGCCGACGACTCGTGCACGAGAAGGCCGCGACCCTCGTGTTGACCGGGTCGGCGGGGGAGGCGGGCAAAACCGCGGCGATCCGCAAGGCTTTGCCAGGAGCCACTCTCGACTTCGCCGGCAAACTGACGCTCGCGGGCTCCGCCGAAATGATGACCGCCTGTGATGCTTTCGTCTCTTGCGACACGTCCGCGATGCATTTCGCGTGCGCTATGGGCGTGCCATCCGTCGCGATCTTCGGGCCTTCCGATCCCGTTCGCTACTTCTCCGGAGGTCCTTCCGGCTTTAACTCAGGGCGCAGGCATGTGGCACTCTCGCCCGAACTCTGGTGCAGCCCCTGCAATCTCATCCGCCGTCCTCCGGAGGAGTGCGATGCCTTGCCTTCTCCGGAGTGCCTCACTCTGATCACGACTGAAGCGGTCTTTGAAGCGACCCTGTCTGTTCTCGAGAGCTAGGCCCTCCGCCCACGTCCTCGGATTTTCACAGATGTTCATGATCCGGCGCGCCGACTAGAGTACAGCCGTCCGCGCGTTCGTGGTCGTCCGTCCGATTGACATAGAGGAACTCTCCCCATGCTTCCAACTCTTGCGCTACTTGTGGCCCTGGCCGCGGCCCCCCCTGATCGCATCCTGGTGAATGGCATCGTCCACACCATGGATGACAAACAACCGCGCGCGGAGGCGGTTGCCCTCACCGCGGGCAGAATCTCGGCGGTCGGAACGACCGCCGCCATCATGGCCTTGAAAGGATCGCAGACAGAGGTCCTCGACCTCAAGGGCGCCACGGTGATCCCGGGGCTTAAGGAAAGTCACGGCCATTTCCTCGGCATCGGCGAGGCGAGGATGAGCCTCAGCCTCGTCGGCACAAAGAGCTGGGACGAAGTCGTCGCCCGGGTCGCCGCCGCCGTGAAGGGACGGCCCAAGGGTGCTTGGATCGTGGGGCGCGGCTGGCATGAAGGCAAGTGGGAAACCAAGCCCGCCACTCTCGTTCGCGGCTTTCCTCCTCACGACGCGTTGAGTGCCGTCTCGCCGGACAATCCGGTTTATCTCGAGCGGGCGGACGGTCACGCGGGCTACGCCAACGCTCAGGCGATGGCGCTCATGAAGATCACGAAGGACACCCACGCGCCCGCGGGCGGCGACATCATCCGTAATGACAAGGGCGAGGCCACCGGCGTCCTGATCGACAAGGCGCAAGGCCTCATTCACGTCCCCGGTCCGACCGAGCAGGATGTGCGTGAAAGGGTTCGTCTCGCGACTGATGAATGCCTGCGCAAGGGCATCACCTTCTTCGATGACGCGGGCGTCGACCTTGCGACGATTGGGCTCTATAAGGATCTCGCGGCGAAGAATCAGCTCGGCCTCCGTCTGTATCCCATGATTCGAGGTCTAGACAACGTAAAGCGCTTTGGCGCCCCGCAACCCGGCGGCCCTGATTCGTTCCTGAGCATCCGGTCGATCAAGCTTCAGATCGACGGCGCGCTCGGATCCCGCGGCGCGAAGCTCTTGGAGCCTTACGTGGATGATCCCGGAAACACCGGCCTCTGGGTCACCGAACCCGCCATCGTTCGCGAAGCCGCGTTGTACGGCGTTGCGAACGGGTTCCAGTTGAATGTGCACGCGATCGGCGACGCCGGAAATCGCGCGGTGTTGGATGCTTTCGAAGCCGCCTTCAAGGCGCATCCGGAAACGAGGGACCTCCGCTTTCGCGACGAGCACTCGCAAATCCTCGACGAGAAAGATATCCCTCGCCTCGGTGCCCTGGGAGTCGTCGCGTCGATCCAGGGCATCCACGCAACGTCCGACCTTCCGTGGGCGGCGCAGCGGCTCGGCGAAGCGCGCGTCCTCGAGGGC
>JBDSLN010000379.1:0-4052 GCA_039916365.1 Vicinamibacteria bacterium | reverse complement strand
GTGGAGCTATCGGTTCGCGGGTGTGCAGGGTGGGACGTTCTTTCCCGGTTTCATAACGCTCGCACTCGTAGGGTTCGCTCTCATCCGCCGCCCCGGTTGGAAGGACCCGCGTGCGCGCATGCTCTTTGCGGTCGCCGTGGCTGGAGCACTGGTGTCAATGGGCCCAGCGACTCCCCTCTACGGCCTCTTCCTGACCGTCTTCCCCCCGGCGCGAGCTATGCGCGACATCTCCAGATTCGCCTCCCTTTTCGTGCTGGCATTCGGCCTCCTCGCGTCCATGGGGCTCGGCGCTTGGCGGCTTCGACTGACCGGCCCGAAGCGCCTGCTCCTTCCACTGTTACTCATCGGTGGAGTCAACGCCGAGGTCCTGTGCGCGCCCTTTCGATTTGTTCCCTATGACGGCGTCTCGCCGGTCTACACCCAACTCGCGGCCGAGCCAGCGCGCGTAGCTCTCGCCGAGTTCCCCTTCTACGTGGGCGATGCCGACTACCAAAACGCGTCCTACGCCCTCGCATCCACGGTGCACTGGACGCCCCTGGTGAACGGGTACAGCGGTATGGCAAGCGATGCGTACGAGCGGCGAGCGGCCATCCTTAAGCTCTTTCCTGAACCCGCCGCGGTGCTCGAACTGCAACGGCTCGGGGTCTCGCACATCATCGTGCACCCGGACCGCGCGCGGCCACGGCCTCGGAGGTTGATGCTGGACTTCCTTGACAACTGGCGAGAGGCGGAGCAGATCGCTACCGGCCCATCTGGGGAGAGGCTGTACAGGATTACCTGGGCGGGAGAAGAGCGTAAGTAAAACAAGCGCGGTTGATTCCAAGGCGGAGGACTGCCCTCACGTTGAGACCGAACGCGACGGTGGCGGTTGTGGCACGCGATCTCGGTATCAACGAGAGCTTGGTGCACAGCTGGCTGAAAAGAGCGAGAGAAGGCGAATTTTTCCGTGGCCCGTGGCGGAGAAGGAATCGTCGCTCGCGCAGTTCGCCGATCGAGTTCGACTGATAAGAGTGGAAGGCGAGGGCCGCGCCTATGGTCTCGGCCCTTCAGACGCGCCGATTCAATAGAAAACGGGGCATCCCTGCCCCGCGCCTACGGTCTCGTGCCCGACCGATGAACTACACGAGCAGGTGCTTCACTCCATCGCGCTCTTCGTTGAGTTCGTTCAACGTCAGCGTCATGCGCTCACGCGAGAAGGCGTCGATGTCGAGGCCCTTCACGATCTCGATCTTTCCGTCCTTGGTGGTGCAGGGAAATCCGTACACCGTGCCTTCGGGAATCTCGTAGCTCCCGTCGGACGGAACGCCCATGGTGACCCATTCGCCGTTGGATCCAAGAACCCAGTCATGAACGTGATCGATCGCCGCGTTTGCCGCGGAAGCGGCCGATGAAAGTCCGCGCGTTTCGATGATGGCGGCGCCGCGCTTCGCGACGGTGGGAATGAAGGTGTCCTTGTTCCAGCCATCGTCGCCGATGCTGTCCTTCACGGAAGCGCCGTCGATGGTGGAAAAACGGTAGTCGGGATATTGCGTGGGAGAGTGGTTGCCCCACACCACCATCTTCTTGATGTCGGCCACCGCCTTGCCCGTCTTTGCCGCGAGCTGGGAGAGCGCGCGGTTGTGATCGAGGCGGAGCATCGCGGTGAAGCAGGAGGGCGACAGGCCCGGCGCCGACTTCATCGCGATATAGGCGTTTGTGTTCGCGGGGTTGCCGACGACCAGGACCTTGACCGTGCGCTTCGCCACCGCGTCCAAGGCCTTGCCCTGAGCGGTGAAGATCGCGGCGTTCGCGGTGAGAAGATCGCCCCGCTCCATGCCCTTGCTGCGCGGTCGCGCGCCGACGAGGAGCGCCACGTCGGCGTCCTTGAAGGCGACGTTTGGGTCATCGCTCTGCACGATTCCGGCGAGGAGCGGGAAGGCGCAGTCGTCGAGTTCCATCGCGACCCCTTTGAGCGCGCCAAGAGCCGGGGTCACTTCAAGAAGCTGAAGGATGACCGGCTGGTCTTTGCCCAGCATGTCGCCGGCGGCGATACGGAAGAGAAGGCTGTAGCCGATCTGGCCGGCAGCGCCGGTAACGGCAACGCGAACGGGTGCTTTATTCATACGAATCCTTTGTCCTGGCTATTGGGTCTTGTTCGGGTCGTCATCCCGGCGGAAGCCGGGATCCACGGTGGGGAGCGAGGTGTGCCTAGCAGGTGCAGCTATCGCGTGTTCGTGCATACGCCGGTCCCTGAGCTCCAGATCCGTCTGCTTCATGTCGAAGGGCGGTCCCTGATTAGAGATTCGAGATTATGGCGTCGGCGACAAACGAGCGCCAGCGACTTTGCTCTGGAGCGAGTCCACCTCTGGTGGAGTCGCTCAGAAAGCCCGAGTTCAGGCTAGAGATTTGAAATAATTGCATCTGCAAATCCCGAGCACTTTACTTCGGTCGGGTTCTCCATCATGCGCGCGAAATCGTACGTCACGCGCTTCTGTTCGATCGACTTCTCGATGCCTGCCTCGATCGCGTCGGCCGCTTCGACCCAGCCCATGTAGCGGAGCATCATGCAGCCGGACAGGATGACCGAGCCGGGGTTCACCTTGTCGAGGTCCGCGTACTTAGGAGCCGTGCCGTGCGTCGCTTCGAAGATCGCGTGGCCGGTTTCGTAGTTGATGTTGCCGCCGGGAGCGATGCCGATGCCCCCGACCTGCGCGGCGAGCGCGTCGGAAAGATAGTCGCCGTTCAGATTCGGAGTCGCGATGACCTCGAACTCCTTCGGACGCGTCAACACCTGTTGAAGGGTGATATCGGCGATGGAGTCCTTGATCAGGATCTTCGACTTCCACTTGCCGTCGCCATGGGTTGCGCGGAGCGCCAGCGCCGTCTCGACTTCTGTCACCAGTTCGGCCTGCTGCGCCGGGACCATCATGTTGTAGCCGGGCTCGATCATCTTGGCGTTGTCAGTCGCTGAGAGCGTCGGCGTCTTCTCGACGTTGCCGAGGATCCACGACTCACGCTCGGTCACGATCTCGTTGCGGAACTCGCGAGCCGCCACCGCGTAGCCCCAGTCACGGAAGGCGCCTTCGGTAAACTTCATGATGTTGCCCTTGTGCACGATCGTCACGCTCTTACGCTTGAACTGGATCGCGTGCTTGATCGCCGCACGCACGAGACGCTCGGTGCCTTCGCGGGAAATCACTTTGACGCCCACGCCGGAAGTCTCGGGGAAGCGGATCTTCTTGACCTTCATTTCGGTTTGAAGCCATGCCACGACCTTCTTCGCTTCCGCGGTGCCTTCGGCCCACTCGATTCCGGCGTAGATGTCTTCGGTGTTTTCACGGAAGATCACCATGTCGACATCCTGCGGCTTCTTCACGGGAGTCGGAACGCCCTTGAAGAAACGCACGGGACGGAGGCAGGTGTAAAGGTCGAGTTCCTGGCGCAGCGCCACGTTGAGCGAACGGATACCGCCGCCGACGGGAGTGGTCAAAGGTCCCTTGATGCCGACGAGGTACTGACGGAAATCGGTCAGGGTCGCCGCGGGCATCCATTCCTTGGTGGCATTGAACGCCTTCTCGCCGGCAAGAACCTCGTGCCACACGATCTTCCGCTTGCCGCCATAGCACTTCGCAACCGCCGCATCGAACACCCGAACGGAGGCGCGCCAGATATCGCGGCCGGTGCCGTCGCCTTCGACGAAAGGAATGATCGGATCGTCGGGAACGTTGAGAACGCCGTTTGCAATGGTGATCTTGGAGCCGGTCGACATGAGTAGCCTTATTCTTCCTTTGGAGTGGCGGCGCGTCCGGGAACATCCGGCCGCGGCGAAGTCTGGATCGTGTGGGGTGAGGATTTTACCCGAGCGGAGCCTGGCAAAGGGACGCGGTCGCGGACCGGAGCTATCGGTGCTTCGAGAAGGTGAACTTCCCCCTAAGCTCCGCCCACAAAGCACGAAGCAGATCGAGGGTGAGGTATGCGCCACCGTTCGAGTTCGCTCTGACTCGGCGGCTCGGGCACGATGCTCCGCGGCTGAAGCGCTCGCCGCGCCTGCTCCATCGGCTCAGAAACGCCAT
>JBDSLN010000378.1:0-6252 GCA_039916365.1 Vicinamibacteria bacterium | reverse complement strand
GCCGGGAGATCGCTTCCCCGCTTTCACGTCGCACCGCATGTTGCAGCCGGAGAAGCGAACGAAGACGTTGGGAGTTCCCGAGCGCGCGCCTTCGCCCTGCAGCGAGAAGAACATCTCGTTCACCGAGTACCTCTTCGACGTTGGCGGCGTTTTCGCCATGGCCGTCAGTCGACGACACATTCGGCGAAGCAGTTCTCGGTCTCTTGAACCACGATCTTGACGACTTTGACGCCGGTCCCCTGCAGGACACGCGGCGAGATCTCGACCGCGAGGTATTGCGCCAGGTTCTCGGCCGTCGGATTGCGATCGAAGACGAACGTCTTCTGCTTCAGTCCACCACTCTGAAACGCCGCGATGGCTCGACGACCGTCGTCATCATGCGCCGCCACGATGAATCCGTGATCCCAGTTTTCGAGGATCCAGCCGCCAACGCGCTCTTTCAACACTGCGAAGTCGATCACGCGACCCACGGAGTCCAGACTGCCGGAGGCGTGAATAAAGACGACGTAGTTGTGGCCATGAAGATATGCGCATGCGCCCTCGTGACCAACGAGGCGATGACCGGCGCTGAAGTGGATTCGACGAACAACCTGAAGGCTCACGGGACGCCTATCTTAATGGGGCACGAGTCATAGCCGCCTGTTAGATTTCACGGGTTGAAGAAGCCGCCGACCCCGAAGCTGATCCTGCGCCCGACCATTCTCGATCGGTACGTCCTTCGCGAGGTCACTTCGCCGTTCCTGCTCGGCTTGGTGCTGTTCACATTCTTCATGCTGATCCCGCAGCTGGCCCAGATTTCCGATTTGCTGGTCGGCAAGAGCGCCAGCTGGACGGTCGTGGGAAAGCTGATCTTCAACATCCTGCCCAGCCTCCTGGCTCTGACCATTCCAATGGCCTTCCTGTTGGGCGTCCTTCTGGCCTTGGGACGACTGGCCGGCGAGAGCGAACTGGTAGCGATCCAAGCACTGGGCGTTTCGCCCCTGTTTCTCCTGCGGCCGCTGCTCTTGCTTGGAGTCATGGCGTCAGGCGCCACCTTCTACGTGCACGCGTATTGGGTTCCGGATGCCAACCAGACTTACCGGGAGACGGCGTTCGCCCTCGCGATTTCGCGCGCCCAGAGCGTCAAGGCACGGGTGTTCATCGACGATCTCCTCCCCAACCGTTCGCTGTACCTCACCGACGTCGAGGTCGGCACGGGAGTGTGGAAGGACGCGCTCATTGTCGATCGGGCTGACTTGTCGCGTCCACGGATCTGGCTCGCTCGGCGCGGCGAGTTGACCATCAATCGGGCCGAGAAACGTGTTGAGCTCAATCTCGAGTCAGGGACCACCTATTCCTTCGATGTCTCCGAGCGAAAGACGTACGACATCCAGCGCTTCGACAAGGGCAAGTTCCCCGTTGACTTTGGCCAGATCTTCCCGGATCTCCCGTTGTCTCGCGGCGATCGTGAGATGACGCCGGCCATGCTCACAACCGAGATCGCTCGCTTCGAGAAACTCGGCAACCTCGCGGAAGCCGCTCGCTATCTCGTCGAGTACCACAAGAAGTTCGCTCTGGCCGCAGTGCCGGTGATCTTCTCGGTCCTTGGTCTCGCCCTGATGCTCGGCGGACGGCGCGACTCTAAGTCTTCCGCGTTCGGCCTTTCGATTATGGTGTTCTTTCTCTACTACATCCTGGCCCGGCTGGGCGAACAAGCAGGCGACACGCAGGCCTTACCGCCCGGAATTGCGGTCTGGGCAGTGAACATCATCTTTGGGGCCGCGGCGGTGGTTCTGCTCTACCGGGCCCGCCGCGACGGCTCGGTTGAATTCTGGAGTCTGGCCGACATCGCCCGTCGGATTGGTGCGTTCTTCTCCTCCAAACAAACCAGCCGCTTTCAATCGGGGCCGTCCTGGAGTTCTCACCTCATCGGCGTGTTGGACCGCTACATCGGCCGCGAGTTCATCAAGATGTTCAGCTTCGCGTGCGTCACTCTCTTGATGCTGCCAGTCCTCTTCGAGTTCATGGACCTGCTCGATGACGTCCAGCAGAACCACGTCAAAGGCATGACGCTTCTGAGCTACTTCGTCTACAACATGCCTTTCTACGTCTTCAGCATGATTCTGCCGATGGCCATCCTGGTGGCCACGCTCGCGACCTACGGAATCCTTGCGCGGAATAACGAGATCACCGCGATGAAGGCGACGGGCGTCAGCCTCTACCGCGCCTCCGTTCCGAGCCTCGTGATCTGCGCAATCGTGACCGCTTTCATGTTCGCTGGAAATGAATCCATCGTTCCTTCCTACCGCCGCCAGGCGCAACGGGAACACGACATCATCAAGGGCCTCCCTCCCCGCTCGAATTCGGCGATCGACCGCAAGATGGCGCTTGGATCAGATGGCCGTTTCTATTCCTACAATCAGATCGCTCCCTCCACCCAGGCGGGTGCTGTGATCTTTCGGGGATTGAATGTCCTGGATGTTGACCCGAAGACCTGGACTCTGCGCGAACACCTGATGGCCGACGAAGTACGTTGGGACGGAAAGGTGTACGAGATGTCGCGCGGTTTCCGACGCACCTTCACGGGCGGAAGCGCCGCCGATCGCGTGATCGATACCGTCCGGTCGGCCGAGATTGACCCTCCGACCTACTTTCAGAAGGAGGAACGAACGGCGGATGAGCTGTCTTTCAAGGACTTGGAAGCCCACATCGAGTCGATCGAAGGTCTGGGACTCGACGCCACCCTCCTTCGGATCGGCCTCCATCACAAGGTGTCGTACGCCTTCATGTGCCTGGTGATGGGATTCATGGCCCTTCCCTTCTCGATGTACGTGGGAAAGCGCGGTGCCCTGTTCGGAGTGGGCGTGGCCATCTTTGTGGCCGGGATCTACCAGATCAGCTTCGTTTTCTCCGAGGCGCTCGGCAAGTACGGCTACCTGTCACCGCTCCTGGCCGCGTGGGCGCCCAACATGGTGTTCATCGCTTTGGGGACGCTGCTGTTCCTGAGCCTCGATACCTAGTGTGGTGCCTGCATCAGTAGGCCATCAAGTCGTCGATCCAGATTCTTCCCTTGCTTCCGAACGGCATGGCGCCGTGGTCGATGACGAACACGATGTGCTCGATCTTGGACGGATCGAACGAACCATCCGTGGTCTTGTTAATACTCCGAAGCGACGCGAATGGAATGTTGTAGAGCGTCCAGGCTGACGAAGTTCGCACCGACGCGAACCAGGCTTCGGTCCCCTCATCCGCTGAGGCCTTGTTCTGGTCGCGGATCTGAAACCAGACTCTGTATTCGCCATCGGCGCGCATCCAGAACGAGACCCCCCGGTTCTTCGACAGGTCTCGTTTGGTTCGATCGACGAGCGCGCACCAGACCGGCGGCGTCTGCTTCGGATTCAGCTGGAACGACAGGAGCGCCGCTCCCCCGCTTCCACGTCCGCCCTTGAGATCAAGGACCGGTTCGTCCACCCCGGACCCCGGATCGTGCTCCGCGGCGAAATGGGTGGCTGTGTCAAATCGATCGATCTCGGTTGTGCCCTGCGTGTAGGGCTCCTGGGCCGGGATGCTCGCTCGCGATCGCTTCGACTCCAGCTCGGGCAGCAGCAGAGAAATAGGATTACTGATCACCCAGGGTGTCAATCCGCCCGGCACGTAGGCCTCGACACGGAACACGCCTGGTTTGGTGGGCGAGTACTCGAGTTGATCCTTCCCGGAGGCAACCTCGGCACCGCCTTCGAGCAAGCGGAGGGTCGTCCCCACAGGTAGCGGGCCGCCAACGCGCAGTTTGACCAACGAATCGAATGGAACCGTGAAGCCGGGACCGAATGTTGCGCCGCCGGTGGTTTGAGCCACGAACGAAAAACCCTTGGGATCAGCAAGCGAAGGAATCGCGATGACGCTGTGCCCCGCGCAGAGCGCCTTGGTGATTGCGGCCCGCGCAGCGGTTGGGCTTTGCGGCAGGGGCTCTTCGAGTTGAACAACGGTTCGAACAAGGCTGAAGAGCGAGTCGTACGAAGGAATCGGGAGGCTGAATGTTCGCGTCACGGGAATACGCCCATGCGCATCGGTTCCGCCGACACCCGGAGAGAATCGACGCGCCAGAACGCGGTCCCACATTGCTAGCTCCGCACCGAACATTCCAAGTGTCTTCCGCAGCGCGTAAGAGGAGCTCGCGGGATACGTCCACGCCGCCAGGGCAAGTGCTGGAACCGAAGCCTCCCGCCACGCACTATCTCCGTTGACGACTTCGATCCCAAAGTTTCCAGGATCGTCCTCCCGAGTGAAGCGCGTCTCGCCCCGAAGCGACATCGGATGCGCCGCAAATGCGCAGCCGCCGAGGAATCGGATGTCATCCAGCACTTCGCGAAGCGTTCCCGAGAACTTGAACGTCGGCGCGCGAATTCCAATGGCTAGCACGTGCCCGGCTTCGGTCGAGACCTCGGACCCGACGATGACCAGCGGATCACCCTCGTCCCGAGGCAAGGCATCGAAGGCGTCCTGATCGACGCGATTGTGATCGGTCACAACGATGAAGTCAGCCTTCGACCGCGCGCCCGCCGCCACGATCTCGGCAGGCGCTCCGCGGCCGTCCGATAGGTTTGTATGAATGTGAACCACGCCAGACAGACGGTACGCCGGGCCGAATATGGCAACGCCTGATGGAAGTGCCGCAGGCGTTGCGGCACACGCGCGCACCCACAGAAGAATCCCGCCCACGGCAGCAATACGAAGAAGCCAGCCAAACGGGCCTGGCTTCCGGTGCAAGGACTTCGGAGGCGCTTTGCTCACCGTCGTATGGTTCTCATCTCAACCAAGACAATACCTGCCACGACGGTGGCTGCGCGCATCAAATTGAAGGCAGACTCCTAGCGAAGGAGCGCCTTGAGTTCGTCGGCCTTGTCCGTCTTCTCCCAGGTGAACTCGGGCTCGTTCCGGCCGAAGTGACCAAACGCCGCGGTCTTGCGGTAGATGGGACGACGGAGATTCAACTGCTCGGTGAGGCCCTTGGGGGTCAGCTTGAAGATCTGGCGCACGGCGTCCACCAGCTTCAACTCGTCGACGTTCCCGGTGCCCTCCGTGTCGCACATGACCGAAACCGGCTCGGCCACGCCAATGGCGTAAGCGACCTGAACGAGGCAACGCTCGGCCAGACCCGCAGCAACGATGTTCTTCGCGATGTAGCGAGCCATGTAGCAAGCCGAACGGTCAACCTTGGTGGGATCTTTGCCAGAGAAGGCGCCGCCACCGTGAGGTGCTGCACCACCGTAGGTGTCGACGATGATCTTGCGACCGGTGAGGCCGCAGTCGCCTTGAGGACCACCCACCACGAAACGTCCCGTGGGATTGATGTGGTACTTGGTCTTGTCGTCCACCAGGTTCGCGGGAAGAACAGGCTTGATGATCTTCTCGAGAATATCGGCGCGGAGCGCCTCGGTCTTCACGCGGTCGTCGTGCTGGGTGGAGATGACCACCGCGTCGATACGCTTCGGCCTGCCGCCGTCATATTCAACGGTGACCTGGCTCTTGCCGTCGGGACGGAGATAGTCGATCTCGTTTTTGCGGCGCGCGACGGAGAGGCGCTTGGTCAGCTTGTGGGCCATCATGATCGGAAGGGGCATCAGCTCTTCGGTCTCGGTGCAGGCAAAGCCGAACATCAGGCCCTGGTCGCCCGCACCCCCGGTGTCGACGCCCATCGCGATATCAGGCGACTGCTTGTCGATGGAGTTGATGACCGCGCAGGTCTTGGAGTCGAAGCCGTACTTCGCGCGGGTGTAGCCAACATCCTCGATCGTCGAGCGGACGATCGACGGGAAGTCCGCGTAGGCGTTCGTCGTGATCTCGCCTGCGATGAAGGCCATTCCGGTGGTGACCATGGTTTCGCAAGCCACGCGGCTCATCGGATCCTGGGCAAGGAGGGCGTCCAGAATCGCGTCCGAGATCTGGTCGGCGATCTTGTCGGGATGACCCTCGGTGACGGATTCGGACGTAAACAGGTGGCGGTGGGTGTTCATTGAACCTCTTTGATCAATTCGTTGAGCCGGATGGACGGGTGGATGAAGCCTCCGTCCGAGCCCGCGAATCTTACCTTCTGGGCCGACGACGACCGAAACTCGCAAACAAAGATTTCAGGACGGCGATCAGGCGCGCGGGTGGAACTTGTCGAACACCTGGCGCAGGCGTTCGCGGCTGACGTGCGTGTAGATCTCAGTGGTCGAGATGTCGGCATGGCCGAGCATCGCCTGAAGAGCGCGGAGATCAGCGCCGTTCTCG
>JBDSLN010000377.1:0-2798 GCA_039916365.1 Vicinamibacteria bacterium | reverse complement strand
GCGGGCGGGGCGGGACGTCGATCAACCACGAAACCTCGCGAAATCCGTCACCGTTGAATAGGCCATAGCACCCGTGAGCGGGATCTCCCTCAGCCCCGAACAGATTGCCGCGGTCCGTGCCGCCCATGGCCCCGCGCTGATTCTGGCCGGCGCCGGCAGCGGCAAGACCCGCGTCATCACCGAGCGCGTCGCCTACCTGGTCTCCGACCTGGGAGTCGATCCCCGCGAGATCCTGGCGGTGACCTTCACCAACAAGGCCGCCGACGAGATGCGCCGTCGTATCGACGAACGGCTGGGGCAGGGATCGGGATCTGCCTGGATCATGACGTTTCATGCGCTCTGCGTGCGTATTCTCCGTAGGCATCCCGAAGACGCCGACCTGTCTCGCGACTTCGTCATCTACGACGCGGACGAGTCGCTGGCTCTGGTCAAGCGGGCGATCGCGGCCATGGGTCTGCCGGACAAGACGTACGCGCCGCGTCGGGTTCTCTCGCTCCTCTCGATGCAGAAGAACGGCCGTCCCTACACGGAAGCGGACGTTCGTGACTATCGCATTGAAGTCCTGAATGAACTCGCGGCCCGGTACAACGCGGGTTTGCGCTCGGCCAAGGCGGTGGACTTCGACGACCTCCTGGCGCTGACTGCGCGACTTCTGGAAGAAAGCGATGTTCTCGATCGCGATTCCCAACTGGCCTTCCGCTACATCATGGTCGACGAGTACCAGGATACGAACCGCCTGCAGTATCGGATCGTGCGCGCGCTCGCATCCACACACAAGAACATCACGGTGGTTGGCGACGAAGACCAGTCGATCTACTCATGGCGTGGCGCAGACATCCGGAACATCCTTGAGTTCGAGCGCGATTTCCCCGGCGCTACGATCTTGCGCCTCGAGGAAAACTATCGATCGACGCAGGCGATCCTCGACGCCGCGTCGGGCCTCGTGATCAAGAACGAGAACCGCATCGGCAAGACGCTTAAGGCGATGCGACCGGGCGGGCGGCACGTCGAGAACCTGGTCGCGCGCGACGAGTACGAAGAGGCGCTCAAAATCGCGGTGGATATCCAACGCAATGGTGAAGGGCTGCGCATTGCCTGTCTCTATCGGATGAATGCACAGAGCCGCGCCCTCGAAGAAGCACTTGCTTCCGCGCGGGTTCGTTACCAGGTGGTCGGCGCGGTAGGTTTCTACGCGCGTCGCGAAATTCGGGACGTGGTCTCGTACCTCCGCCTTACGTTGAATCCAGATGACGACTCCGCCTTTCGGCGTGTCGTGAACGTGCCGCCGAGAGGCGTCGGCGAACAGACCCTCAGTGTCATCACCGCTCAGGCTCAGAGAATGGGCTCGTCGATGTGGGGGGCGCTCAAAGACGTCCTCTCCTCCGACGCGCTCCCTTCAAGGACGCGGGCGGCGCTCACTCGATTCGTAGAACTGGTTGCGGAGCTGCGACGTCTGCAAACATCCCTTGGACCCGGCCAACTCGTCGACTCGGTCATCGAGAAGACGGGCTATGAGGAGCTGATCGATCAGGAGCCGTCCCCGGTGCGGGAAGACCGGACGCAGAACTTGAAGGAACTGCGCACGGCCGCGACCGACTTCGAAGAACGTGAAGGTCTCGGCTTGCGCGAGTTCCTGGATCGAACGTTCCTCCTCGGGGACGCCGACTCCATTCGCGACGATGCGCCGGTTCTCCTGATGACCCTGCACGCTGCAAAGGGTCTGGAGTTCGACACGGTCTTCCTCGTGGGAATGGAGGAGGGGCTGATCCCTCACATGCGCGCGGTTCAGGACGCAGGCCAGATGGAGGAAGAGCGACGACTTTGCTACGTCGGCATGACGCGGGCGCGCAATCGCCTGGTCCTGACGCGGGCGAGAGAGCGCTCCTACTTCGGTGACCGACGCGTGACCCTGCCCAGCCGGTTTCTTTCAGAGATTCCGCCTGAGTGTTTCGACGGCCCTCCTCCTCCGGTGCGATCTCAGTCGATTCCTTCTTCCGGTGGCTACGCGAATGGTGACGTCGCGGTGGCCCCGAAGGTCTTACGTTTCCGACCCGGCCAGGCGGTGGTGCACGAACGATTCGGCTACGGGACGGTGCTGCGCATCGAGGGCGCCGGCGAGGACGCTAAGCTCACGGTTTCTTTTCCAGGCCGGGGCGCCACACGACTGCTGGCGAAGTTCGCCGGCCTCAAGCCCGTATAAAACAACCCGCAGGAGCAAATCGCTCCTGCATTTGGCCGACCGGTCGTTTCCGCCTATTGCGGGGTGATCGACTGAATCAGCCAGCGGCTCTGCGTCTTGGGACCCTGGCCGCCCGGCGCGACGTCGTACTTGCGCAGCTGGATAGCGTAGGTCTTCACGTCACCCTCGGCCTCGACTTCGACCACGGCTGTCTTGGTGATGAGGTCGCCGACCAGGTTGTCAGAGACGGCCCCCTGACCCACCGACATCGTGACGAGTCGTTTTTCTCTGTCGTAGGCGATCTTGGCTTCGGCCGCCTTGGTCTTGAGGTCCTTATCGGCGTCGTTGAACCGCTTCCAGTCTTCACCGGTCTTTTGAAGGGCGCCGGTGACGGGGGTGCCGGCTTCCACAAGCGGCTTCACTTTGTCGACTTCGAGCGGATGCGCGTTGAAGTAGGCGCCCGCGTCCTTCTTGTTCTGCGTGACGGCCTCGTCGGCCGCCTTCAGTCCGGCGGAGAGACCAGCGAGCGGAGCCGGAACCTTCTGTTCGTCACCGACGCTCTTGACCTTCCAGCTCTTCAGCGGCTTGTCGAAGGGAACCATCGAGAAGCTGGAGACGG
>JBDSLN010000376.1:0-2927 GCA_039916365.1 Vicinamibacteria bacterium | reverse complement strand
CCTTCGCTGTGCGCCCGCGCAAGCGCGGTCTTGTAGTCCTTCTCCCAGCGAAGCGCATCTGCCGCCGCAGCCCCACCTGCGAGGGCGGGCGCGATAATCAGGATCAGGGTCAGGCCGGCTTTCAGGGCCCGTCTCTGTATCACGATGCGCGTGTGATTTTGAGAGACTGGGACGAGACGCGCGACGCTTCCACGAACCCGGTAAACAGGCCGTCGAAAACGTCGGACACCTTCCAGAAATTTTCCGGGTGCCACTGCACCGCCACGACGAACGCGCGGTCCGGGCGCTCGATGCCCTCTATGACACCATCGTCCGGACTGGTCGCGGTCACGAGAAGTCCCTGACCCAGTTGCTTAGCCGCCTGGTGATGGAACGAGTTCACTCCGACCCGTGTGGTCGAAAGCAGGCCCGCGAGCCGGCTGTTCGGCTCGATGACGACGTCATGCCCGATGACCAGGCGATCCTCGCCAGTTTCATGAACGCGGGCGTTGTTCACGTCCGATGGAATGTCCTGAACCAGCGTGCCGCCCAGAGCGACGTTGAGCACTTGAAGGCCGCGGCAGATCCCCAGGATGGGCATGTCGCGGCGGAGAGCTTCCTGCGTCAGCGTGATTTCAAAAGGATCGCGTGGAGGGTCGACGCGCCCAAGTGCGGTGTGAGGTGTCTCGCCAAAGATCTTGGGATCAACGTCAGTACCCCCGGAGAGCAGCAAGCCATCGCAGTTATCGAGGATTTCGCCGGCGAGCTGCGCCGCATCGTCGAACGGATTTTCGAAGCCCGCGGCCACGATACTCGGGAGGCCGCCCGCCTTGGAGATCGCATGCAGGTAATCGAAGCGAAGCCACGCATGGTTCGCGAGACCGGGATTGCTCCCGGCGGTGATTGCGATGCGTGGCCTTCGGCTCATCTGGTTACATCCGATCCGGAATGGGAATGCCGAGGTGGGAAGCGACGTCCGTCATGTGCTTCACGAAGAGGTCGACGACCAGGACGCGAACGGAGCGCAGGTCCTCGTTCTCGGCGCGAAGCACGGTGTGTGCGGGATTCTGGTAATAGCCGTGAAACGCCTGGGCGATCTGGAACGCATGGCGCGTCATCACGCTCGGCTCTTCGGTACGCACCGCGGTCTCGATCGCTTCTTCCGTTCGAGCCATGGCCAGGAACAAGGACCATGCGGACGAGCCCTCCGGCGTGGCGAGCCAGGTGCTTAAAAGGCCTTGGTCATGGGCGCGTTTGAGAAGCGCCGCGACGTCGTGACCTTCCGCCGAAATCTTCGCGAGGATGCTGCGCGCGCGGACCACGCTGTTTTGGATGTACGGTCCTGTTTCACCCGTGAAAGCGAGCGCCTCTTCCATGTCGAAGGTGATGATGCGATTGCGCGAAAAGCGCAGCATGAAGTAGCGCAGCGCGCCCACCGCGATGTCGTGAGCTGCTTTTTCGCGATCGGCCTGAGAGCGTTCCGGATCGCGCGTGGCGATCTCGCTCGACGCCTTCGCTTTGAGCGCTTCGATCAGATCGTCGGCTTTGACGACGAGTCCACGTCGTCCGGAAACCTTGACCGAGCCGCCGTCTTCGTCGACTTCGTAGCCGAGCTCTTTGGCGGTGGCTTTCGACAGCACCACCTTTTCGTACCCGAGATGGCGCGTGCCTTCCGCGGCTTCCGGACCGGCAACCGCCGCGACCCCGGCCTTCACCACACGCTGGGGATAGCTCTGGCCGACGTCGATGACATTGAAGACAAGCGATGCGCCGGCGCCGAAGGGAGGCGCTCCGGGATCGGCGTCCCCGCTGGTTGAAGACCAAAGCGGGCGCGCGACAGTTGAGTCTTCGTGACGTCGATATCGGAAATCGAGACCCAGCTTGCCGAGCTTCCAAAGCTGGTACGCGATGTCCTTGCCGGTGTAGGTGACGGTCCCGTTGCTCCGGACAATAATCTTGTTCTCGTCGTCTTGAATCCGAGGGGCTACGGCTCCGCCACCCCTCGGGCTCCCCGGCTTCGGATCCGTCGCGTCCTTGGTGCTGGCGCCTTCGCCGAGTAAATCGGCGGGCGGCGCTGTCTGTGGCGACGATTCCGAATCCGATCGGTCGGTGTTGCCGCGGTCCATGCGGAGAACCCAGCAGCCGTTGGCTTTGCCTTCGGTCTGGAACTCGATCGCCTTGGTCTCTTTCAGTAGATCAAAGGCCTTCGCCCAGAAGTGCTGACGAAGGATGTCCGACTCGCGGACCAGGAGGTCGTAGCCGATGTTGAGGCGCGCCATGGTGGCGATGTGCGCGCGGACGATGCGCGCAGCCACGTATTCGCCGAGTTCCGCGGTTGGGCCTTCGTGCTTCTCGATCGCGTGCAGCGCCTTCGCCTGAAGCGCCTTGCGCTCCTTATCCTCGCCGTACCACTCGAAGACCTGCGCGTAGAGATCCCAGCAGTAATAATCGAAGTGCCCTTCGACCGCGCGAACCTCAGCGAGAGACTTGTTCTCGATGGTCTCGAAACCGACGATGACGTCGGCGACCTGGACTCCGGTGTCGTCGATGTAGTTCTGGGTGAGGACGTTGTAGCCGCGCGCGCGGAGAAGGCGAACGAAGGTGTCGCCCAGGATCGAGTTGCGGACATGGCCGATGTGCGCGGCCTTGTTTGGATTGATGCTTGTGTGTTCGACGATCACACGTCCGTCCCGGGGTCCGGGAGCTGGCCGCGTGGTGACGAAGGTCGACAAGTGCTTGGTGAAGGCGCTGCGATCGAGGAAGAGGTTGATGAAGCCGCCGCCTGCGACGTCGGCGCGCGCGATGCCTTCAACCACTGCGAGCTTCGGAGCGAGTTCCTGCGCGATCTCGCGCGGCTTGCGGCCGATCTTCTTCGCAAGTTCGAAGGCGAGGGGCAACGCCATGTCGCCGAGGTCGAGTTTGGGCGTGGTCTGCACGAGAATCTCGCC
>JBDSLN010000375.1:0-5862 GCA_039916365.1 Vicinamibacteria bacterium | reverse complement strand
GGTCCGCGAAGTCGAGCCGCGAGTTCGATCTGAGCCAGTTCAACGAAGGCGACTACGTCCACGCGGTTCAAGACAAGACGGAGAGCGAGAACATCTCCAAGGTTCTCTACCCGGCGGACGCCCGGTACGCGGGCAAGGAACTCCGGCTGAAGCAGCAGTACTTCTTCGTCACCGCGACCCTGCAGGACGTGCTGCGGCGTTTCTTCAAGTTCGGCGCGCGCACTTTCAAAGACATCCCGGACAAAGTCGCGATCCAGCTCAACGACACGCATCCCGTTTTGGGCATTCCCGAGTTGATGCGCATTCTGGTCGACGAGCATGAAGTCGGGTGGGATGAAGCGTGGGAGATCACGCAGAAGGTCTTTGGTTACACCAACCACACTGTGTTGCCGGAGGCACTCGAGAAGTGGTCGGTGGAACTGTTCCGAAAGCTGCTGCCGCGTCATTTCGAGATCATCCAGGAGATCGACCGGCGCTTCCGCATTCAGGCTGCGTCGCTGGGTGACGACGGCTTGGTTAAACGCACGGCCATCCTTGATGACACGGGTCACGTACGGATGGCGAACCTCGCTTTCGTGGGCAGCCATGCCGTGAACGGCGTCGCCGCCCTTCATACCAACATCCTTCGCGAGAAGACCTTCAAGGACCTCGACCGCGTCCTGCCCGGCCGGATTTCGAACAAGACCAACGGCATTACGCCGCGGCGCTGGCTGCTTCAGAGCAATCCCGGCCTCGCCATGTTGATCAACGGTGCGATCGGCTCCGGATGGATCCGCAATCTTGAGGAACTCCGGAATCTCACACCTTTCGGGGACGATGCCACGTTCCGGGCGGAGTGGGCCGGCCTCAAGCGCGTCAACAAGGGCATCCTGGCCGACCGCGCCGCCAAGCTTCATGGCATCACCATCGACCCCGACACGATGTTCGACTGCCAGGTGAAGCGCTTCCATGAGTACAAGCGTCAACTGCTCAACGCGCTCCATGCGATCGCACTGCATGAGCGCCTCCGCAAGGCGCCGGCCGACGAAACCTTCGTGCCGCGAACCATCATCTTCGCGGGCAAGGCGGCACCGGGCTACGTGATGGCGAAGCTCATCATCCGCTTGATTCATGCGATCGGTCAGCGCATCGCCGCCGATCCGATCACCAAGGGAAAACTCAGCGTCGTCTTCCTGCCGAACTATTCCGTCTCGCTCGCTGAATTGATCTTCCCCGCGTGCGACCTGAGCCAACAGATTTCCACCGCCGGCACCGAGGCCTCGGGCACGGGCAACATGAAGGCCGCGCTCAACGGTGCGCTCACCATCGGCACGCTCGACGGCGCGAACGTCGAGATCCGCGAGGAGGTGGGCGCCGAGAACATCTTCATCTTCGGTCGCACCAAGGACGATATCGAGGAACTGAAGTCGAACCGCTACTCTCCGCGCACCTTCGTCGATCAGAACGAAGAGCTCCGCCAGGCGCTCGACATTGTGGCGAACGGTTCCCTCAGCGGCGGGTCCGACCTGTATCGGCCCATCGTCGATTCGTTGCTCGGCGAGGACAGCTACTTCCTGTGTGCCGACTTCGCCGCCTACTCCGAGTGCCAGCGTCGCGCCACGGCGGCCTACGCCGATGTCGATGCTTGGTGGCGTATGTCTATTCTCAACGTCGCAGGCATGGGGAAGTTCTCCTCGGACCGAACCACCGCGCAGTACGCGTCGGAGATCTGGAACGCAACACCGCTCCCCGTCAACGTCGCTAAACCAGAAAGCCTCTAGTGTCCCGTGGGGTCCTTGCGCGGCTCGTTGTTTCGCTACGTCCGCGGAAATGATGAAAACAAACCGGCAAAACCGAGATTACGCCCCGCACAGCCTCTCGCCGAAGGGCGGCTTGTTGTAAACTTCGCGGCTCTCACAGCTTCCATGGCCACGGTGGTCAGGGTCGCTTTGAGAATCAGGGTTCAAGGGAGCTTCATGCGCCCCCTGGCATCGTCACCGCCTCGACCCTGAATCAACAAGTGTGACGGACCGAAAGCCGGTCGTGGCCCAGGTCAACCAGAAAGAGAAAACATGCCTCGCGTAAAGCGTGGATCCGCACGACGGAACAAGCGGAAGAAAGTACTGAAGCTCACGAAGGGCTTCTTCCTCGGCAAGAGCAAGCTGTATCGCTTCGCCAAAGAGGCGTCCATCCGCGCTGGACAGAATGCCTTCGAGGGCCGCAAGCAGAAGAAGCGCGATTTCCGTTCGCTCTGGATCGTCCGCATCAACGCCGCGTGCCGCCTGGCCGACGTCAGCTACTCGAAGTTCATCTCCGGCCTCAAGGTTTCGGGATTGAACCTCGACCGCAAGGTGCTCGCGGACATGGCGGTGCGTGACGCCGCCGGATTCGCCAAAGTGGTGGAGTTGGTCAAACCCCATATTCCGGCTCAGCCGAAGCCCACCGCCAAGCCCGCCGCTGCCCCCGCCAAGGAGAAAGCCGCCAAGGCTCCCAAGGCCGAAGCAGCCGCCAAGGAGTAAGCGCCGCGGATTCGTACTGGCCGGCGCTCCTCACGAGCGCCGGCTTTCTTATTTCTTCTGAAGGACTTACCACCGGACATCTCCCTTGACCTCCCTTGACGATCTGAAGAAGCGGGCGCACGAGCTTCGGGAGAAGCTTGAGGGTCAGCTTGCGTCCGCCACCGACTCCGCGTCACTCCAGTCGGTGCGCGATCGTTTCCTAGGCCGCAAGGCCGGCGAAGTCACAGCGCTATTCAAGGATCTCGGCAAGATGGCCGTCGAGGCCCGTAAAGACGCGGGCGAAGCGCTCAACGCGCTCAAGGAATACAGCGAGACGAAGATCGGCGAAGCGGAAGCTCGTTTGGAGCGCAAGCTTCGCGAGTCGCGCCTCTCTTCCGAACGCATCGATGTCTCCCTGCCCGGCCGCGCCCGCGCGGTGGGCAGTAAGCATCCGCTGACTCTCGTGCGCGAAGAGGTCGAGGACGTCTTCATCGGCCTGGGCTTCGACATCTTCGACGGCCCCGAAATCGACGACGACTTCCACTGTTTCGAAGCGCTCAACATGCCCGCCGATCATCCGGCGCGCGACATGCAGGACACCTTCTATCTCGAAGGCGCTCCGCCGCGTCTGCTTCGCACCCACACCTCCACCGGCCAGATCCGCTCGATGCTCGCGAATGAGAATCCACCGGGTGTCCGCGTCCTGTGTCCGGGCCGTGTCTTCCGCCGCGACGATGACATCACGCACTCTCCGATGTTCCATCAGTTCGAAGGACTGGTTGTCGATCACGGCATCTCGCTGAGCGACCTGATGGGCACGCTCGAGACCTTCATCCATCGTCTCTTCGGGAAGGAATATCCGGTTCGGTTCCGCCCTTCCTACTTCCCCTACACCGAGCCTTCCGTCGAGGTCGACATGGGCTGCAGCACCTGCAAAGGCCGTCGTACCGGCTGCCGCGTGTGCAAGCAGACGGGCTGGGTCGAGATCCTCGGCTCCGGCATGGTTCATCCCGCCGTATTTGAAGCGGTCAACAAGCGCCTGGGCAAGGTCGTCTACGACCCCGCGAAAGTCAGTGGCTTCGCCTTCGGCACGGGCATCGAGCGCGTCGCGATGATCAAGTACGGCGTGTCCGACATCCGCCTCTTCTATGAGAGCGACGTTCGTTTCCTCGAGCAGTTCGCCTAAATGAAGATTCCTGTTTCCTGGGTCAAGGACTTCGTCGACCTCAAGGTCGACGCGCAGCAACTCGCCGACGATCTGACCGGCGTCGGTCTCGCCTGCGACGGCATCGAGATGTTCGGCAACGAAGCGGTGCTCGATCTCGACATCACCACGAACCGCGTCGACGCCATGAACATGTACGGCGTCGCGCGTGAGGCTGCGACCATCTACGGTCTGCCGCTCAAGCCGCTGCCGGTCGATTTTTCCGAAACGGGCGCTCCGTCGAGCGACGTCCTGCGCGTCGAGATCGAAGCACCCGAACTGTCCCCAGTCTTCTCCGCACGCATCTTTGATGTGCGCATCGGCGCTTCACCCGCGTGGCTCAAGGATCGCCTTGAACTCGCGGGGCATCGCTCGATCAACAACATCGTCGATCTCTCGAACTACGTCATGCTCGAAATGGGTCAGCCCACCCACGCGTTCGATTTGAGGAACATCCGTGGCGGCGTGCTGAAGGCACGCATGGCGGCGGCGGGCGAAATCGTGAAAACTCTGGATGAGGTCGAGCGGAAACTTTCTTCGACCATGGGTGTGGTGGCCGACGCTGAAGGCGCTCTGGCGGTGGCGGGCATCATGGGCGGCGCTTCGTCTGAGATCTCCGACGGCACCAAGACGGTGGCTCTCGAAGCGGCGTACTGGAACCCCCTGCTGACCCGGCGCGCGGCCAAGGCGCTCGGCATGCATACCGATGCGTCTCATCGCTTCGAACGCGGAGCGGATCCGGCGGCTGGTCCTACTTCCATTTGGCGCTTCGCGAACCTCGCGGCCAAGGGCGGTTTTGCGACAGCGCGGCCCGTTCAGGTTCAGGCTCGCGCGACCGAGATGCCCGCCCGCCGGCTCACGCTCAATCTTGGTCATGTGGATGCCCGCCTCGGCGCCCACATCTCCGGCGAGCAATCAATGAGAACGCTCACGAAGCTCGGCTTCGAAGTCGCTCCGGTGGATCCCAATCGCGATCAGGAACTCTCTGTTCTCGTTCCCACGTGGCGTAGCGACGTCACCCGCGAAGTCGATCTGATCGAAGAAGTCGGCCGCCATCACGGCCTGATGAAGATTGCGCGCAGCGTTCCGCCTTCGCGTCGCGCGGCCGGCTTGACCCACGCTCAAGTCACCGAACGTCGCGTGAAGGGCCTGCTCTCGGGCCTCGGATACCGCGAAGTGCTGCACCAGAACTTCGCGTCTTCCGCGAAAGCCGATCCGTCACTGGGCACGGTGGTGATGATCGCCAACCCGCTCTCCGTCGAGCAGGACTCGCTGCGGACGTCACTGATAATGCCCGGTCTCCTTGAAGGTCTTGAGCGCAATCAACGGCACGGTGCCCGAGATATCCAGTTCTTCGAAACCGGCCGCACCTTCAATCCCGGCCCCGACGGTCCCATCGAGACGCCGCGTCTGGCCCTGCTGGTCTCCGGCACGACGCCGCGCGGCTGGGCGGGGAAAGCACGTGCTCGCGACTTCTTCGACTTGAAGCGCACAGTGGAAGAGATCCTCGCGCGGCACACCAACGCGGAGATCGTGATGGACCGGGAAGGTGTTCCGCCGTTTCTTCACCCCGGCCGCAGCGTGATGATCAAGCTTGACGGAAAAATCCGAGGCTATCTGGGCGAAGTCCATCCCGACACGATCGCCGCGTTCGCGCTCAAAGACCGCCCGGTGGTCGCCGAGATCGAAATGGACACGCTGAGTTCGCGCGACGCATTGGCCTTCACGTCGTTCTCCCGCTTCCCTGAAGTCGCCCGCGACCTTTCGATCCTCGCGCCGACCACGGCCAGCGCCGCCGACGTCATCGCGGCCGCGAAGGCCAAAGCGGGTTCCACCGTCCGTTCCGTCGAGATCATCGACCGTTTCGAGGGCCAGGGGGTCCCGGCGGGTCAGGTCAGCCTGACCTTGTCGTTCCTGTTCCAGGGCGAAACGCGCACCCTTTCGAGCGAAGAAGTCGAGCGCTCAATGGACGATGTTCGAGCGAGTTTTTCCGAACAGGGCTTTGGCGCGCGCGGACTCACCTAAGATTCAGGGCAAGGGCGCAAAATCGGCCCTCGACACGAGCCCACCATGCAACGCAGTCTGATCGGGGACACAGGAGAAGGAATGCAGGACAGCTTCGACATTCTTGAAGAGAAGGTCAAAAAGGCCGCCGAACTCGTCAAGAAGCTTCGCAAGGAC
>JBDSLN010000374.1:0-2505 GCA_039916365.1 Vicinamibacteria bacterium | reverse complement strand
AGTTCCAGATCGTCACAGGACTGAACACCCGGCCCAGCCGCACCTCGCGGGGAACGGTCTTCATTCGTTATTTCATCGGCTGGGCCAACTCGGATACGGACGGCGCCGGCAGTTTCCCCGGGAACCCAAACGATCTAGAGGCTGAATACAGCCGCGCCTCTTCCGATGTGCGTCACCGCATGACCGCGGGCGGCAACATCCGCGCGCGCTGGGGCATCAATATCGGACCGATGCTGATCATCTCAAGCGGCCGCCCCTACAACATCACCACCGGTCGCGACCTCAATGGCGATACCGTCTTCACGGATCGTCCGAGTTTCGGCGTGGCCGGTCAGACGGGTGCCATCGCAACGGAGTACGGCTTCCTCGATCCGACCGGCGCGGGCGTGCTCATCCCGCGCAACTACGCGCAGGCTCCAGGCTTCGCTAGCCTTTCGCTACGCGTCTCCAAGTCGATCCCGCTCAAGAAGGCGAAGACGGGGGCGCCCACTGGTGGAACGCCGACCGCGGGTGGCCCGGGCGATACGCACGGCGGCATGCCCGGTGGCGGTGGCCCTCCGATGGGCATGGGCGGTGGTGGTGGCGGTGGACACGGATTCGGCGGATTTGGCGGCGGCGGTGGTGGTGGACCGACTCTCTCCATCTCCGTCAACGCTTCCAACGTTTTCAATCGCGTGAACGCCGGTACCCCGATCGGCAATCTCTCGTCGCCGGATTTCGGTCGGTCGAAGTCACTCGCTGGGTTCTTCAACGGATTCGGTGGCGGTGGCGGGAGCGAAGCGGGCAACCGCCGCATCGAGCTTCAGCTGCGCGCTAACTTCTAGAGGGAAGTCTCACCGGCAAAGCGTGAGCGCAGAACGCTCACTCATCCAGACGTCCCTCCGCCACCACACGATCGATCGGATTTTCTCCGACTCGGACGAGATCGAGCAGACGATCGCTCCTGAGAATCAGGAAGTCAGCGCGCTTCCCGACTTCGATGCTGCCAACTTCGTTTTCGAGTCCAACGCTCATCGCTCCACCCATGGTCGCGGCCGATAACGCCTCTTCCAGCGACAGGCCCATGCCAAAGCAGGCAAGGGTCATGGCAAAGGGCATGGATGACGACAGTCCTCCGCCAGGATTGGTATCGGACCCAAGCGCGATCGCAACGCCCGCATCGATCATCTTTCGAGCGGAAGCGAATTTCCCGAGCTTGAGAAAAAACGATGCGGTTGGGAGAAGGGTCGCAACCACACGCGCGTTCGCCAGCGCGGCGATTCCCTCGTCCGACGCCTGAATCAAATGATCGGCGGATCGCGCGCGCAATTCAGCGGCCAGTGCTGCGCCTCCGGTGTCCGCGAACTCATCCGCGTGAATGCGAAGCGCAAGTCCTACGCTGGAAGCGGCGTGAAGAATGCGCCGACTCTCATCAATCGTGAAAACGCCGCGTTCGCAGAACACGTCGGCGAACTCCGCGAGTCCAAGCCGGGCGATTTCCGGAATCGCGTGGTCGATCAGTTGTGCGATGTAGCCCTCACGATCGGATCGACGATCAAGCGGAACTTCATGCGCGCCAAGATAGGTGCGCACGACGCGGACCGGATGCTGATCCGCCGCGGCCGTGATGGCTTCCAGAGACGCCTTCTCTGCGTCGATCGAAAGGCCGTAGCCGCTCTTTACCTCGGCGGTGGTCGTGCCCAGGGCGAGAAGGCGATCAAGCCGGCTTTTAACGATGGTGGTCAGATCCGCGACGGTCGCGGATCTGGTGGCCGACACCGTCTTGACGATGCCACCACCTTGCGCGGAGATCTGCTCGTAAGTGGCGCCCGCGAGCCGCGCGCGGATTTCGTCGTCGCGGTCGCCTGCGTAGGCGAGATGAGTGTGGGCGTCGACGAAGCCAGGAATCACGGCGACGCCGTGAGCGTCGATTTCGAGCACGTCGGGCGTCGCCCGAATGGACCGCGCGAGATCCGCGTCGGACGCGACGTAGACGAATCGCCCTCGATGCGCCGCGATCGCCGCGTTCTTTTCAAGGCCAAGATCGCGAAGGTCCGCGCCAACGCGCGGACGCGGCCCACGAAGGGTGGCGAGCACTCCGATGTTCCGCACAATGAGATCGGCTTCGGGAAGTTCATGGCTCATGGTTCATGGTCGCGTGGCCGAGAGCCTACTGCGCGTGTAGCCGGTCGCGATACCATCGAAGTCGATGAGACGATCGATTCTGAACCGGCCCGTGGCCTTCCTGGGCCAGAGTCTGCCGTTCGCCACGCTCGCGCTGGTCGGCTTCGTCATCCTGGGCAGCGCGCTCCTGGCTTTCTCGGCCCGCCTTGGCGCGCCGGTGCTGAGCCTGTCGACCCTGTCGCCTGCCCTCGTGGTCCGCGGCCAGGTTTGGCGCCTTCTGTCTTGGGCGTTCTTTGAACTCGATGGCCAGGGTCTTGTCTTCGGATCGCTGATGCTGGGTTTCTTCGGACGCGACCTTGCGGCCTACTGGGGCGGTGGCCGGTTTCTCGCAACCTGCCTGGG
>JBDSLN010000373.1:0-3393 GCA_039916365.1 Vicinamibacteria bacterium | reverse complement strand
CTGCAGGCCATGGCTGAGCAGACGGGCGTGCATGTCCTCGTGGACGAGGTCTATCTCGACGTCACGAACCTGATTCATGGATCGCTCGCCGCCTCTGAAGCATCAGCCACAGCCAGAGCCGTGGGGCGTTACACGCCCGCCGCGCTGGTCGGCGACCGCCTGCTGTCGATCAGCAGTCTGACGAAGTCGTATGGCCTCGGGGGACTCAGATGCGGCTGGATCATCGCCGCGCCGGACCTGGCCGAGCGGGCTCGCCGCGTGCGTGATGTCATCGACAATATCGGCGCGGCGCCGGCCGATCGTCTGAGCGTCCTCGCTTTCTCGCAGCTCGACCAACTCGCTCAGCGCGCGCAAATGCACGTTTCGAAGAATCTGGCGATCGCCCTTTCCTTTTTCGCCCACCACCCGAACCTGGAGCTGGCCGCACCCATGGAGGCGACGATCGTGTTCCCCAGAATGAGCGAGGTCGCCGACACCGACGCGTTCGTCGATCGCCTCTTCGCCGAACACGGGGTCGCGGTGGTCCCGGGGCGTTTCTTTGGGGCGCGGAACCACATACGCATCAGTCTGGCCGGACGAACGGATGTCCTGGCCGAAGGGCTCGACCGGCTGACTCGCGCTCTGAGCGCGTAGACGACCCTTGCCACCAACCGCACCAGGCGCGGGTAAATGCATCTTGCACGAAGAACCCGGGAAGCGATCAGGGGGTCGTCCGATCGCGGGATAGACCATTCCATCGTTGGACAGTTCAATCGTCTGAATTGGCATGATTGGGGCCAGATCGTGCAATTCGACTCAGCCTGCGGCTGGCTCGCGTCTTGTATCTCAAAAGGGTTTCACCCACGCCTGAGGGGCGCGGCGTGATCCCCGGCGGGTTACTTCGAACGCGGCGGCGCGTTCTTCACGTACTTGTCGAACCAGTTGATGCGTTCGGCAAGGATGTGAAGCAGCGTCTCGCGTCCAGCGTACCCGTGCGCTTCGAAGGGCAGCGTGACGTAGCGGACCGTGGCGCCCTGTCCCTTGAGCGCCATGTAGAAGCGCTCTGACTGAATGGGGAACGTGCCGGAGTTGTCATCCTGCTCGCCGTGCATGAGCAGGATCGGATCCTTGATCTCGTGCGCGTACCAGAAGGGCGACATCTTCGCGTACAGGTCCGGCACCTCCCAGAAGGAGCGGCGCTCGCTTTGGAAACCGAAGGGTGTGAGCGAACGGTTGTAGGCGCCGCTCTCCGCGAAGCCTGCGCGGAAGAGACGCGAATGCGCTAGCAGGTTCGCGGTCATGAAGGCACCGTAGCTGTGACCGCCCACGCCGATGCGGTCGCGATCGCCCACACCCATGTCCACGACTTTGTCGATGGCGGCCTGAGCACTCGAAACGAGCTGGTCGACGTAGGTGTCGTTTGCGGTCTCGCCCGCGCCGATAATCGGCATCAACGGATCGTCGAAGATCGCGTAGCCGGACATGAGAAGGAAAAGTTGCGAGTAGCCTCTGATGGTGGTGAAGCGGTTCGGCGAGCCTGTGATCTGGCTTGCGGAATCGGCGTCACCGAACTCGCGCGGATAGGCCCACAGGATGACGGGAAGGCGCTCGCCTTCTTTGTAGCCGGGCGGGAGATACAAGGTCGCCGAGAGCTTCACGCCATCCTTGCGTTGGTAGGTGACGAACTGACTCTTCACGCCGCGAAGCTGCGGCTGCGGATCCTTGAACGCGGTCGCCGCGCGTGAGGAATTCGCCTTGAGATCGCGGACCAGATAATTCGGCGGCTCGGCCTGTGATTCCGAGCGTGTGAGGATCAGGGTCGCGTCATCATTGAGCGGGGAGACGACGGACTCGTAGGTCTTGGTGTCGCTGCGGAAGAGTCGATCGGACGCGAGCGTCTTGAGGTTCAGACGATCAATGAACGGACGATCACCCTCGGGCGACGAGCCGAGTCCGGTGAGATAGATCGAGTCGCCCACCTGCATGATGACGCCGCTTCCGCCGAAGCCACCGAAGCCACCACCGCCGCCGGCTGCGTCATCGCGCGTGACTGGTGTTCCGGGATTTTCGTAGGCCGCGTCCTGACGACGATCCCACAACTTCCGCGGCTCGGCACTTCCGTCCAGGATCCACGTGCGCACCTTGCGTGCCACGCGATCGGATTCCGTCAGGAGGCCAACGCCCTTCTCCGTGTAGGAGACCGAGGCGTAGCGCCACTCGGTCTTGGCGACATCCGTCGGCGCATCCTTGAACGGCGCGGTGATCGAGACCACCTTGTCGCGGAATGGGACCTTGTTCTTGAGTTCGCCGCCGTCGAGCGCTTCGGCCCAGAGAGCCGTCGCGGGCTGATCCGACCGCCAGCGGTAGCCCCGCGGACCCGTCTGGACGCCGGTCAGCGAGATACCTTCACGCGAAGGAATTTCGGCGATCTTGCGCGCGACCTCGCCGCGACGATTCCAGATCTCGACGTCCTGCGGGAAGCCGCCCATCGGAATGAGGCGCGAGAAGGGACGCTTGATCTTCGATACGAGCAGATACTCACCACTCGGCGAAGGCGTCATGTTGTCGAAGATGGCGGGACGGCCGATCACCGTCTTCACGCCGGTTGTGACGTTGATGGCGGCGAGCTGACTCGTGAAGTAGTAGGCGAAGAGCGCCTCATCATGAGCGTTCCTCAGCATGTCTTCGTAGGTCGCGGAGGGCGACGCCTTCCCGCTCGTCTCCTGGACGTTCGGCCCGGTGGGAACCTGCGGCTCAACCGGTGCTGGCCCGCGGCCCGTGGGCACGAGTTCGCAGATCATGGTGACGTTGTCCTTCAGCCACTCACACGGATCGCCGGTGGTTGCATTCAGGCGCTCGAGGCCGCTGACGAGTTTCGCCTTGCCGGTCGCGGTGCTCGCGACCCACAGTTCGATTCGGTCCGCCTTGCGATTCTGGAACGAGAGACTCGCGCCGTCGGGAGAGAAGCGCACGTTCATGACCTTCGGCTGCAAAGGCAGGACGACTTTCACTTCGGCGCCACCGTCGACCTGCTTCAGCGTGATGGCGTAGATCTGGTCGCCGCGATGTGCTCCGTTGTTGCGCGGATTGACGCGGGAGCCCGCCAGACGCAGCATCGGCTGCGCCAACTCCGCGATCGTCGGCTGCGCCTTTCGATAGGTCAGAGCCATAAGCCGTTTGGTCGGGCTGAGGATCGCCTGCGGAAGAGGTGTCGCATCGAAAGCGTCGACGACTTCCTTGGGCGGCATGAGGTACCGAGAGATGTCTTCGGTCTCACCGAAGCCGGTTGTGGCATAGGTGAGGCACAGCAGTGCTGCGATGGCGCACGTTCGCTTGAGCAAGGGAATCCTCCAGGGATCTTGAGATGAGGGTCGCCTGAAGCGACTAAAGATTGCGGGTGATCGTCAGGTGGAA
>JBDSLN010000372.1:0-3997 GCA_039916365.1 Vicinamibacteria bacterium | reverse complement strand
CGAAACCTATGGTGAGGGCCGTCGGGTCAAGGAGCGACTCCAGACCGCGCAGGTCGGATGGACCCGAGCCTTCTCGTGCGGCCTGTTTGCGTACTCGCTCACGCACGTAGCGGACGAGACGTTCCTTTTGTGCCCTTCGTGCGCTAATCAATCCTTCGTCAGAAGCCCCCTTCAGTTTGTCCCACGCCGCGGGATCGAGAAGGAGGGAGCCCCAGTCAGGGTCCATTTCCTTCGCGAGGTAGGCGCGCATCTCCGGGCCGATCCAGGTTTCGGTGTGGACGCCGTTGGTGATCGCGAAGATGGGAGCTTGGCTCTCCTTCGACCACAGATGGCGCCACATGTCGGAGGAGACGCGACTGTGAAGTTCGCTGACCCCGTTGGTGCTGGACGAGAGGCGGATTGAAAGTGTTGTGAGGTTGAACTGCCCTTCATGTGCCGCCAGGGCGATCACTTCATCGGTCGGCACGCCGGTGTCGCGCGACCAGGGCTCAAGGTGCTGTTTCACTAGGTCGAACGCGAACACTTCGTTCCCGGCGGGCACCGGCGTGTGGGTGGTGAAGACCGTGTTCTTGCGAACGGCCGCGCACGCATCGTGGAAGGCTTCGCCACGCATGACTCGTTCGCGCACGCGCTCGAGCGTCAGCATGGCTACATGGCCTTCATTCATGTGCCACACCGCCGGTTGAATCCCCAGCGCGCGCATGGCACGAACGCCGCCGACGCCAAGAACGATTTCCTGCGCCAGGCGCATCTCGCGACCGCGCACGTAGAGCAGGCCCGTGATGGCACGGTCGGAAGCGTCGTTGAGAGGGATGTCGGTGTCGAGAAAGAAGACGTGCACGCCGCCGACGCGCGCGACCCATACGCGCGCATGGACCACGCGCCCCGGAAGGTCAACGGGGACGGTGAGGGAGCCGCCTCCCGGCGCCTGCACCGGCTGAACCGGAAGTCGCGCGAAATCGTAGTCGGGGTAAATGTGCTGCTGAAATCCATCGGCGTCCACGGTCTGACGGAAATAGCCGGAGCGATAAAGAAGCCCCACCCCGAAGAGCGGAAGGCCGAGGTCGGACGCGGCCTTGCAGTGATCGCCGGCCAGCACCCCGAGGCCGCCGGAGTACATGCCGAGCGATTCGTGAAGGCCGAACTCCATCGAGAAGTACGCGACCGGCCCGGGTAGAAGACCCGCATTATCGTCCATGAATTTCCGGGAATTGCGGCTCGCATCCAGGCTTTCAATGGCGTGTCGATAGGCCTCCAGGAACTCGGCGTCGCGAATGAGGCCGACCCATTTCTGCGGATCGACGTTGATCAGCAGCTCGACAGGATTGTGATAGCGGCGCCAGTGTTCGGGATCGATCCACGCGAACAGGCGCGACGCTTTAGGGTTGAAACTCCACCAAAGATCGTAGGCGAGCTCGCGAAGGCGGGAGACCTCCATGGGCAGATCGATGTCGGCGATCTGCAGGGTGGGGATCTGAAGCGTCACGCCATTGACGAACCGGCGAGGAACGCATTCAAGGCTTTCTCACCCTTCGTGATCTCCACGAAACGCGCGCCGTATCGGTTAGGCCCGGCCGTGCGCGTGATGTGTGCGACCGCGGCGAACAGTTCGCCCGAATCCTCGAAGCGCAACGCCACGTTGATCTCGTCGCCCATGTTCAGATGATGATTCGATTCGATGAGTATGCCCGAACTGGAAATATTCTGGCAGAGGACCGGAACAATGGAGCCGAAGCCCTCGGTCGCGACCACCTGGAGGCGGACGGGCAAGCGCACATCGCGTCGCGCCGGCACCTCCATCAAGCGTCCGACGCGGTCGTTGAAGTCGTCGCCGGGAGGGAGGCGAAGGATCGCGTTCGCGCCCGCTTCCAGCAGCTCCACTTCAGAGGGATCGAAGTCGGCATCGGAAAGGATGATGAATGAGATGCGTTTTAATGCGGGAGACCGACGGAGGGCGCGGATGAGCGCCTCTATCCCCGCCACATCGCGGTGGATACAGGCAAGCGCCACTCCACCTGCGCCGAGCCGGGTCTGGAGTTCGGCCGCAGTGCGTACCTGCTCGCGCTCAATGCCGGATCGGAAAAGAACTGTGTCTTTGAGGATCCCGTCGAGGGACCTTGTGGAGCAGATGAGAACAACCGCCATGGAAAGGATTAGTCTATCCGCTCCAACCAGGCATTCGGGCGCGAATCGGAGGGCATTCTGAAATCGCCCCTTGGAGACAGGCTAACCGAGCCGACTTTCGGACCGTCGGGAAGCGTCGAACGCTTGAACTGGGCCGCGAAGAATCGCTCAAGGAAGACTCGCAGCCATTTCTTGAGTTGCGCCGCTGAGTGAGTCTCCGCGAACGCCGCCTTCGCGAGAAACAACATCTTCTCGGGAGAGGCGCTGAGGCGAAGAAAGGCATACAGGTAGAAATCGTGCACCTCGTAGGGACCGAGAATGTCTTCGGTTTTCTGGGTCATCTCGTCACGGTTTCCGGGCGGCAAAAGCTCCGGTGAGATCGGCAGATCCAGGACTTCCTTGAGCGCTTCGCTCTCCGAGGCGTGGAGCGGATCCTGCGCCGCAAGCTTCACCAGGAAGCGCACCAGCGTCTTGGGCACCGAAGAGTTCACGCCGTACATCGAGAGATGGTCGCCGCCGAACGTCGCGAATCCGAGTGCTAGTTCAGACAGGTCGCCGGTGCCAATGACCAGGCCGCCCTCTTTGTTGGCGAGATCCATGAGGACCTGAGTTCGCTCCCGCGCTTGCGCGTTCTCGAAGGCGATGCTTCGGTCCTTCGTCGAAAGCCCGATGTCCTTGAGGTGCCTCTCGCAGGCCGCTTTGATGTCGATTTCGCGGAACGAAACGCCCGCGGCTTCGGCCAGACGCTGGGCAAGGGATCTGGTTCGCTTGGTTGTTCCGAAGCCCGGCATCGTGACAGCGAGGATGGATTTTCGTGATCGGCCCAGGAGCCCGCAGGTCCGGCTCGCCACGATGAGGGCAAGGGCGGAGTCGAGACCGCCCGACAATCCAAGAATCAGCTTGCGCGAGCCTGTGTGCTCCCAGCGACGCGCCAGACCAGCGGTTTGAATCTCAAAGATCTCGTTGCATCTCTTGGTAAGCGTCGCTTCGTCGCTCGGAACGAACGGATGAGGATCGATTTCGCGAAGCAGGTGCCCTGCCTTGGGCGTCGCCATAGCGTCGAGCGCCACGATGCGGGTGGCGGGCAACGCGCCGCCGGTTTCCGCGAACGTCTTCTGCCGGATGCGTTCGACCGTGAGGCGCTCCACGTCCACATCGTTGATGATGAGGTCGGCGTTACGGCGGAAGCGTCGATTCTCAGCCAGCAGGACGCCGTTTTCAGCGATCATCAAATGTCCGCCGAACACGAGGTCGGTGGTCGATTCGTGGACGCCGACATTCGAGAACACATAGGCCGACAGCGTGCGCCCGCTGTGTTGCTTCAGCAGTTCGCGGCGATAGTCGGCCTTGCCGACGCCCTCATTCGACGCCGACAGATTCGCGAGAACGGTGGCGCCGGCCTGCGCCAGTCGCACGCTGGGCGGCGACGGAACCCACAGGTCTTCGCAAATCTCGAACCCAAGGGCGAGTTCGTTTTCACCAGAGACGCGAAAAATGAGGTCGTTGCCAGAGGGCGCCCTCGTGCCCGCGATGTCCATCTCGCCGCGCGTGGCTTCGCGGGCCGGCGAAAACCAGCGGCCCTCGTAGAACTCCTTGTAATTCGGGATGTAGGACTTCAGGACGACGCCGCGCACCTTTCCCTTTTGGAGGATGGCGGCCGCGTTCCATAGCCGTGAATCGCGAAGGATGGGCAGTCCGACCGCGATGGTCATGTCGAGACGCGCGGTCCGAGCACAGAGTCTCTCGAGTGCTTGCTCCGCAGCCTTGAGCAGAGTCGACTGCTGGAAGAACAAGTCAGCGGCGGTGTAGCCGGTCAATCCCAGCTCGGGTGTGATCAACAGCTGGGCGCCGCGCCCCCTGGCTTCGGCCACGA